>NZ_JADYXA010000003.1:0-284061 GCF_015864495.1 Pseudoalteromonas sp. SWYJZ98
TTTAGTGTCATTGAAAGATATTTGGATCAATATTCATTACGGGAGATGAACCGCCCATTGCGGACCCGCATGATGGGTGGTGTGGGGGCTGGAGGTTAGAGACCTCCGGCTACCCGATTATATTTCAGTTACAACGAGCCTAAATAATCTTTTATTGTCTGTGTTTTAGAACATTGTTCTTTAAATTTGACCTGCTCACTAACACAAATAATATATTCATCACCCAGCTCTACGATAGGTTTTACGTCTTTTACCAAATAGTGCCCTCTAACTTTTTTTAACTGAATTAAGGCATAGTTAAAAGATGTATAATTGGGTAAACCTGTAGAGTGAGTAAAACCGATGAATTCAATTGTCTCTGGTTCTTTTGAAGTGTTAAACCACTCAATCACGCTGTATTTCAATTCAAAGGCTGCATCCATACAAATGCCACTTTCAACAAAGTTATCGCATGATTTTTTACTTTCCACAACTGAAAAAGGTGAACCGATAAATACAACCTCTTCAGCATGCAGGTTAAAAGCAAAAATGAGTAAACTAAATGTGAATATTTTCACTAACCTTTCCCTGAAATATAACGAGCCTGTAGATTAACTCGCTTTTAAATTTGTTTTTTATTGATAAACAAACCATAGCTGAGTTCCTATTTTGGTTCAATTGATTACTGTATTTTTACGCAGAATATAGAAGTGTTTGATATTGTTTTAATTGGCGTTTTGGAAGGGATTTCGGGTGTTTGAGTGGCTTTTATTTAGAGTAAGAGGGCTTACCCTTCTTAATGCATCGTGTTTTGCAGCTTTTCTATATTATGAACAAGGCAATACAGTTGCCATTGCGCATTTACTTTCGCTTGACCCCGTAAGGTCAATTTATTCATGCTTTTATTCACTGTAATGTTCCCGAACACTGGCTCAATACAACCAAGTCGTTTGCTATATTGTCGTCGACCTATGGGGCTGTCTATTTTTACTTTCATTTTGTCTACATAGCTCAGCTTTTTGCGTGATTTATTATTTATAAACTGTACTTGTCGTCCTCTTTCTATCGGTGGTTTTCGCATACATTGCTGTTGTAGTGGACATACTTTGCAATCTTTTAAGTAACCGCAGAATCGTGTGTATTGTTGGTTATGGCTGTTTACATTAACTCCGCTTCGCCACATATCATTACCTGCTGGGCAGCGGCATGTTTGGGTTGCTTCATCATAATGAAAATCGTCTGAGGTAAATAACCGAGGCTTGCCTTTACTGCGTTTTAGTCGGCGCTTTTCTTGCTCAGTTTCGTATGTTTCGCTGGCTTTAAACAGCGGATTTCGTTTTCTAAATTGGTTATCCGCAATGTAGGTATCGAACCCACTTTGCGCCATAAACTCAAGATTTACTTCGCTGTTAAACCCACTGTCTGCGGTGAATTTGATGGTGTGTTTATCTGTCATTTTTTCTGTATTGAGTTTAGCGAGTTGCTGTTTTAATTGTGCAACGGCTGGCTGTAAAGTTTGTTGTTCGCCCACTGAGCCCCACGCTTGTGCTTGCAGGATGATTTGATGTTTATCATCGTTTATCGCGATGCCGTTGTAGCCTTGAATTGTCCCTTTTGAGGTCGTCATCTTCGCACTATCTGGGTCAGTGATATTACTTTTAACAGGCTTGCCTTTACTGCCTGTTTTCTCTTCGTGAGTGGCTAAAAAATCGGTGATTTTATCTGCACTTCTATCCAGCTTTTCTTTTTGTTTTAAGTCCTGAGTTATCAACTCTTCGCCCAGTCCATCTTGTGATTGGTGGCGTTCAATAATACGTTTGCTTGCGCGTTCTAGTTTTGCTTTTTTGCGGCTTAACTCATCGAATGTGCCGCTCCACTCTTTACTCGCATTGGACTTTAATTTACACCCATCAATAGCAAACATGTTGCGGCCTATCAAGTCTTCCTCATCACATATCATCAGCACTTGCGTGAAAAGTGGCTCAATCTGTTCATGCATTTTAGCCACAAAACCCGCTATAGATGTGTAATGTGGCTGGATATCACCCGACACACTCATAAATAAAATATTATGCTCGCAAGCCTTTGCAATCCGACGGCTACTGATAAAACCATGTGCATAGCCCAGTAAAATAATCTTTAGCATTACCGAAGGCGGATACGCAGCAGCGCCCGTTTTGTCGTTGTTATACCACGCGTCAAATCCCGATAAATCGAGTTTATTTTCGACGATATAACAAAGGGCATATTCAAATGTGCCAGGCAAAATTTGCTCAGCGAAATTGATAGGAATGAATTTATTTTGACAGGATAAGTCAGGCTTGTAGTTAGCCATAACAGTTTACCGTGGGTGAATAATATCTATTAGATCACAGCGAACAGATGGATTCAAGGTTAAAAAGCAACCAACCAAGAATAGTTGGATACGTTCCTAAAAAGAGTAATTCTACAGCCTCAACGCCCACATAAAAGGCGAGCGTTAGCGAGTCCAGCCCACACTTTTTGTGGGCGATTTTTGATGTGCTTGTTATATTGCAAATTTTTCAACACTATCCAAAACATATTGGAAATCATCTTTCTGGTAAATTGAGAGTAGCTCATAATTAACACCGTTGTAATGAGCGGTATATTTATTAACAATGGTTTTTGATCTTGATATCAATGCTTCAATGTCATTTACGGTTAATGGGTAGGTTTCCCAGAATGATTCTCCCCTCGATACGAGTTTATTGGAAATATGAGCCACCTCATTATTTCTATGCTTTGTATATAGAGTATTTACTAACGGATCTTTTAGTGAAACCAAGGCGATATCTTGCTCTAGTTCACCATCGGCCAAAGGTACCCTGTTAAACTTATCCATTTCATTAGTCTCAAAGAATTCCTGTTTGCAATGGTACTTTTTAAATTCTTTAAGCCAGCTATTAAGAGTTAAATTATTACTATTGGTTTGATCATAGATCTTACAGAGCGAACACCTAGTTGCTTCAAGGTGAGCATTTAAAGTTAACGACCAGAAATTAGGTGATTTATTCATCCCTTTTTTATGCGAGGGGATTGATGATTTTATAGAGCAATAAAGATCAAAATGCATAGCTGCAGCTTTTAATTCTTCAACCAGCCGCTCGGTTAAATTGTCGAAATTGTGCACTAGACTTTCCTTGCAATATAACACTTTAGTATTTATGCGACACGCAGTTTGTGTTGCATAATCGCTTGTTGGACTGAGGCGCTACCTGCTCGGTGTGTCAGAGTTGGTGTTGTTTATGCTATGGGAATTTGCTTTTTAGAGGCTCTAGCTAAATCAGCTAATTTAATAAGCTTACCTATTATAATTTAAGCTTTCCCTGCATTGCTCAGCGTTTATTATCTATTCATTAAACCGAATGTTTAACCGTTAAGCAAGGATATTTTTCGCTCGCACAGTCGCTATTAGCCTGAGCAATTAAGCAGGTTAACTTATTGATTTGATGCAGCAAGCAAGGCTGCTAACTCGTTCGCGCTATTTTATTTGTCGCCTCATCTAAATTCATCACACCAATAAATCGTAAGGTACCCGTCTTGCATGACTGGCAAGACCAATGGGGTATTAATCGTTCTTGCTCTACCTTCGGCTTCACCGCTTTGCATGGGGTTGCTGATACTTGAGCCTTTATTAACCCTAACTTTCGCTTGCGACATGCATTAGCTAAAAAGCCATAGTGGCGAATGCGCATAAACCCTTTGGGCAATACATGTTGTAAGTAGCGCCGTAAAAATTCATCACAGCTCAGTGTCATTACTTTATCGCGGTTCATATCTGCATAATCTCGGTATTTAAAGCTCACTGTTTCTTCAGTCGCTGACACTAATCGCGATTCTGACATCACGCCTTTTCGGGTATAACGTGCAAGGTAACTGACTAACTTTTCACTGTACGTTAAACAGGCTTTGCTATACACACACCATTTGGTTGGTGTGCTTACCTTCGCGAATGAACTATCGCATTCATTGAGCGCCGCGAGCATTTTCCCTCTAAACACTGTTGATAATGCTTTAACGGGGTATAAATAGCCTTTTTCTATTTCATGCCAGTGCGCTTTATCAAGCACGCCTGCGGGTATCAAGCAATGCAGGTGAATATGCTGACTTAAGTTTTGCCCCCATGTATGCAGTACGCTTGTCATGCCTAATTGGCCATGCCTCTTTCGTTTCGCAAATTTGTTCAGCGTTTGCCATGCGGCTTTAAATAAACAGTGATACAACGCGTTTGGGTTGTAGTGCGCAATGATATTTAACTCATGCGGGAGCGTAAAAACAAGGTGGAAATAGCGACACGATAATAAATCCTCTTGTTGTCTTTGCACCCATTTAGCCGTTGCCATACCTTGGCAACGTGGGCAATGCCGATCTCGACAGCTACATCCAATTTGTTGTACTTCACTACAGTTATCACATTGCCATGCTTGATAACCGAGCTGTCCCGTTCTGCATGATTGAAGGTGTTGGCAGACTCGTAACTGCTGATAACTCATTATGTGGTGCTGCCGATAATTCCCAAGGCCAGAATTTAAAATATCAGCGAGATGCAAGCCGCTCATTGGTTTCCCCAACTTGCGAGCAAATCAATACCACCATGCCCTAATTCAGGTAACCAGTGTAAGTAACTTTGCGTGGTTCTAATGTCACTGTGACCAAGCTGATGTTGAAGTTGATGAAGCGGCATCCCTAACTCAAGTTGATGTGTTGCATAAGCATGGCGTAATACATGTGGATTACAGTGCTTTAAACCACACATTTGTGCATGTTTTTTCAATGCCTTTCTGAAGCTTGAGGGTGACATGGGTTTATCCATTAACCATCGTGAATAAAACATCCAGCCTGTTGGGTGATACATTTTCCAATAGCAACGTAATTGATTTAGCACGCTATCTGATACAACAACATAGCGTGACTTATCTCCTTTACCATGTTCAATTAAAATGGTTTTACGCTGTCCATCGATGTCTTGCACTTTAATACGCAGCAGTTCGCCAATACGCAAACCACATCCATAACACACCACTATCAATGTTTTTAAGCGCATATCGGTGCAACTTTCTATAAGCCGTCGCATGTCATCGCGCGATAAATAAGTGGGTGCGCGAAGTTTTATTTTTGGCAGTACAATATCTAAGTTAAGTGGCCGATGTAAAATATTCTTAAACAAGAACCAAATACTGTTTATCTGTATTTTTTGGCTTGCTCTAGAAAGTTTACGAATCGCAGGATCGTTAAAAAAGGCGTTAAGTTCCTCATCAGTAATCGAATCGAGCGGTTTATTAAAATAATGACTGAGTTTTAGTAAATGTTCACAGTAGCTTTTACATGTACTTTGTGAATAACCAAGATAGGCTATTTCAGTTTTGACTTGTTCAATGAGTGTATTCATTACTTACCTCCAAATATGGGATAACCCCAAGGTAAGTGTGGCTCAAATGGTCAGAATAGGATCTCCGCGTAGCGGCTTAGTTCAACAATTTAATAGTGCGCTCATCGCGCATATTTCTGCCAACGATACGCTCATGTTTTTTATAAATCTTTTTTACCAAATAACTTAATACATTGCTATATATAATTTTTTATTAGCACTCAAACTCTCAATAAAAGACAAAATGCGCTCGCCGCTCATTTTCTTGAATATGTGTGCATCACAACTATACTGTATATAAAAACAGCCCCGTTATTGGTAATAGTATGAAAACACGTTCCCCATTTTTAAATTATATAGCCGATTATATGTTGGTACGTCAGTATTCATTACGCACCGTAGATACCTACCTAAGATGGATTGCATCTTATATCCATTTTCATAATAAACGCCATCCCGCCTCAATGGGGGACAATGAAGTCGAACGCTACTTAGAACATTTAGTGTTAAAGCAAAACGTTGCACCACGTACGCAAGCCACCGCACTCAATTCATTGTCATTTTTATATAAGCACATAATAAAAAAAGAACTCTCATTAAATTTAAATTTTGCCCGTAGTAAAAAACAAGCAAAGCTCCCTGTAGTGATGACCCCAGAGGAAGTTAAAATGTTGATGGCTCATTTAAATAAGCGCTATTATTTAATTGCAGCCCTTATGTATGGAAGTGGCTTAAGAGTAATGGAAGCGGTGCAATTAAGAGTAAAAGATATTGATTTTGATTATAAATGCATTCAAGTATGGAATGGAAAAGGTAATAAACACCGCATTGTTACGCTGGCCACAGAGCTAATTCCTATGCTGAGAAATCAAATTTTGAACGTTGATGACTATTTAAAACTGGATTTAAATAATACGGAATATTCTGGCGTATGGATGCCATATGCTTTAACAAAAAAATATCCAAGTGCCGCAAAATCGCTTGCGTGGCAATATTTATTTCCTTCTCATATATTAAGTTCAGATCCTCAAAGTGGTGAAATAAGGCGACATCATTTTCATCACTCTTGTATTAGAAAAGAGATTAAAAAAGCCGTCCAAAAATCAGGGTTAACAAAAATAATAACACCTCATACATTGAGACACTCTTTTGCTACTCATCTACTGCAAAATGGCGCCGATATAAGAACTGTTCAAGCTCAGCTTGGCCATTCTGATGTTAAAACTACACAAATTTATACCCATGTACTACAGCAAGGTGCTAACGGGGTTGTTAGCCCTTTTTCAAGATTATAAGCGTCTCTTTTTAATCCTCTACAGATACATATTCACTTTCAAACCAATACCGTCATCTATTTCTACTTTAAATAACACATAAAAAAGCCCCGCTTGTTTTTACACAAGCGGGGCTCCACACTAATACTTTTCAACAATAAAAGCGCCGATACTGCGGGCGCTTTGCATTATTGAATTTAATTACTTTAACTTACTGATTAACTACGCTTTTAAGCGGGTTAATCGGCTGTGCGTTATCGTCTAGTAGGTTCATATCAAAATCGAACTCATCTACACGAATCGCTTTTTCACGTTTAATGTTGTAATCAATTAACTGAACGTGCTCAGCTTGCGTGATTACATTTGCCGCTAATGCGTTATCAAGTGTAATGTTAAAACGTGCACCTGGTTTAATTACTTTAGCACGTAATGCTTTTTTAACTTTAGCCAGCTCGCCAAGTGATGCCATTTTAGCTTTGTAAGCTTGCTCATTAATATGATGGCCATCGCCCACTACTGGTTTAACTAAATGCGTGATTTGCGCTTTAAATGCAGTATCAAGCTGAGCTTGCTTAGCTAGTTCGCGGATTAAGTCATCGCTAATTTTTGGCATTTTAGTTGAGTAGTTCATTGTAATGAAACGAATAAACTTACGAGTACCACTTGCAGGGAAGTTATCTAAAAACTTGTGCAGCGCTTCTTCAGCACTTTGTAGTGCAAAGCGAGTTGCATAATGAAAATACGGTGCTGCTTGCTCACGTTCACTACTTGATACTTTTTGCTCGTAGTATTTAATTGACGCCATTGCCGCGTATAAAAAGCTCATTACATCGCCTAAACGTGCCGATAGCATTTCTGCTTGTTTTAACTTACCGCCAAGTACCAATAACGAAAAGTCTGCATATACCGCTAATTTAGCTGATAATTTATGAACAGCTTTTTCGTAGTCGCGTACTTCTGGTAAATCAGAGTTTGCACTTGCTGTAAATGGTAAAACACCTAAGCGGAAAGCACGTAAGCTGTTTGCTGTGCTGTAACCAATTGTTTTGCGTAAAATGCCGTTAAATTCTTTATCTGCGCCTTTATCTTCACTATGGATAGATTCAACCATAGATTGTAAATATGGATGACAACGCATAACACCTTGACCAAAGATCATTAGGTTACGAGTAAGAATGTTCGCGCCTTCTACGGTAATGGCAATCGGCTGAGCAACATAACCACTTGCTAAGGTATTTTGTGGACCGTTTTGAATCGCTTTACCCGCTTGAATATCCATTGCTGAATCAAGCACGTCGCGACCAAGCTCTGTCATGTGGTATTTAGCGATTGCAGTTACTACTGATGGTTTTAAGCCCATGCCTAAGCCTTCAGTTGTAAGTACGCGCATTGCTTCTTGTAGGTATGTTTTACCTGCAATGTCAGCTAGTTTTTCTTGAATACCTTCAAACTGACCAATGGCTAAACCAAACTGTTCACGCACTGCTGCATATTCAGATGCTGATTTAAATGCAACTTGTGCTGTACTAACACCTAGCGCAGGTAATGAAATACCACGGCCAGCACCTAAACAGCTAACCAGCATTTGCCAACCACGGCCGATGTTTTTCTGTCCACCAATAACAAAGTCCATTGGTACAAATACTTTGTTACCACGTGTAGTACCGTTGTAAAAACGAATACCCATTGGGTCGTGACGATTACCAAGCTCAACACCTGGGTGCTCTTTAGGAATAAGTGCACAGGTAATGCCTAGGTTTTCTTTACCACCTAGCAGACCATCAGGGTCAACTACTTTAAATGCTAAACCAAGTACGGTAGCAATAGGTGCAAGTGTAATGTAGCGCTTGTCCCAGGTAATTTCTAAACCAAGGACTTCTTCGCCGTTGTACATACCTTTAGTTACTTTACCAACATCAGGAATACCACCTGCATCAGAACCCGCTTCTGGGCTTGTTAATGCAAAACATGGAATGTCTGTACCATTTGCTAGGCGTGGTAAGTAATGTGCTTGTTGCTCTTGCGTACCAAAGTGAAGTAATAACTCACCTGGGCCTAACGAGTTAGGAACCATTACGGTTACCGCAACTGCTGAGCTTTTAGTCGCAATTGTGCCAACAATAGTAGAGTTTGCATAAGGGCTAAACTCTAAACCACCAAACGACTTAGGAATGATAAGCGAGAAAAAACGCTCTTTTTTCAAAAATTCTAAGATGTCATTTGGTAAATGAATGCCGTTTTGAATCACTGAATCGTCAATCATGCCCAATAACTCTTTTACTGGACCGTCTAAGAATGCTTGCTCGTCTGCGCTTAATGTAGCAGCAGGTACGTCGCGAAGTGCACTGAAATCAGGTTTACCTTGGTAGATAGAACCTTCAAGCCATACATCACCCGCGTCTAGCGCTTCTTGTTCTGTGATAGAAATACTTGGTAATACTTTTTTTAGTTTTGTACGTAAACTCATGATTGAACTCATCCGACCAGCTAAATAATAACTACATTACGTCATAAAAAATCGTTTAGATCAATTACTCTATTCAATTAATTAACAGTTTTTTCAATTTATTTTCTTTACCTGAACGTAAACTGTTGAAACACAAAGGCTTACAGTTGTACGCTGAAAAAAAGTATTTTAGCTAAAATGATGAATAAAACAGCAAAAGCGCTAGCGCTGTATCTATTTTTTTATGGGCATAAAAAAACGCAGCACAAATAGGCTACGTTTTTATTCAATTTGTAGAGGCTATATTATCAGTTAATCTAGCTAAAACTACCTAAATTTAAATCAAATTGTATAAGCGCTTCACTTAGCAACTTTAACAACTTGCTTGCCGGTAAAACCACCAGCAAGTTGTTTATTAAGCGCTTGCGATACTGACTCAGCACTAAAATCTACGGGCGTTATTTCTGGGTGTTTAATGTCGCCACTAACAGCGCCTTCAAGTAACAGGTTGCCCATAAAACTCAAACGTTGTTGTGCACATAAACTATTAGCAAGCCATGCTCCACCAATCGATACAACGCTAATATTGGGCGCTCGGTGATACATTAAGTCTCGATCAAAACAAGGTAGCGGATTTAAGCAGGCAATACGTCCGCAAAAACGCATTAACTCAATATTACGCTGAGTACACTCACCACCTATCGTATCAATAACCGCATCAAAGCCTTGTGGGCCAAGTTCTCTGCGGATTTTTTCGCATAGCTTTTTATCGCTATAGTCAAAAACCACATCAGCGCCTAGCTGCTTAACCAACTTATGGTTACGCTTTGATGCCGTGGTAAATACATCTGCACCACGATGCTTTGCATATTGAATAGCAAACTGCCCTACCGCTCCGGCTCCGCCTTCAATAAAAATAGTATCGCCTTCACTAATGCCTATTTTATCTAAGCTGATGAGTGCTGCCATACCGGCGCATGGAAGTGTTGCTGCAATGGCCGGATTTAAACCGCTTGGCACAACCGACACTGCAAAGTTAGATACTTTGGTGTATTCGCTCAAAGCACCTTGCTCACCAATGTTGGCATGCCACATAACGCGCTCGCCAACATTTGGAAACACACCTTTATTAGCTTTAACCACAACACCTACGGCGTCTAAGCCTAAAATATGTGGATACTGCCATTTACAAAAGCCTGTTTTAGCAAATTGACCATCAACTGGATTTAAACCAACGTACTCTACTTTTACAAGCAGCTCGTTATCTGCACAGTCTGGAACAGGCAGCTCAGCATCCGCTAAGTCAATTGCTTCATTTGGTTCTGGCAGTACAATAGCGCGCATTGTTTGCGGGATAATGTATTCATGTAAATTTTCAGTATTTGGCATCAATATAACTCTACTTATTAGTGTCGTTTAACGCATAACTCCATTGGCCATTAAATGACTGGTAAGCATTTACTTTGGCAAGCAGTGAAGAAATTGTTGTTTCAACAGCATTTTCTTGTGCTATTAAAACATCCTGGCGCGCTTCTAACAACTCAAGGTAAGGAATTTGACCTTCTTCATACATGGCTTGGGCTTGTAAAAATGCTTTATTAGCAAAGTCATAGCGCTCATCGGCAAAGCGTTTTTGCTGTGCTTGATTGACCAACAATTGCAGTGAAAGTTCACTTTCACTTAGTGCAGTTAATACCACTTGTTGATAATCGCTGTATGCGGCTTCACTTAAAAACTGCTGCGCGTCGCGCTGTGCTAATAATGCTGGGTAGCTTAATAACGACCATTGTAACTGCGGCGCTACTTGCCACTGCTGATCGGTATTTTTTAAGCCTGTGCTGTCTATACTCACAACCCCTGCAAATGCAGATAAGCTAATATCGGGTAATAACGCTTTGCTCGCTGCAACACTTAAACTATTTGCTTGGCTAAAATCAAACAGCGCGCGGCTAATATCAGGGCGTAAGGCAATAGCGTTATTAGCATTTTTTAGTGCGACGCTAAAGTCACGTTCAAGCACGCTTTGCTCGTTTTCAATAGCAATATTTTGCGCTAGCTTACCGCTTAGTACTGCAAGCGCAGATAAGTCGCTATATTTTGCATACTCAATGGCAGGCATAAGTGCTTGTTGCTGCCTAAGCTGCGCCATAGTACGGTTTAAATCAAGCTCGTTAGCTACACCTTCATCAACACGGGCTTGCAAAACGTCAATACTTTGCTCAAGCGCTTCTATTTGAAGCGCTACAATGTGTTGTTTTTCAACATTACCCTGATAGCTCACAAAGCCTTTAACAACTGACGATACTACTTCTATTTGTAATAAGCGTACTTGCTCTGCTTGGCTCATGGCCGATGCATTTGCAGCATCAACCAACGCCGTTATGCGACCAAATAAATCTAGCTGCCAATCAAGTGCAACGTTTGCACTTGATTGGCGGTCAAACACGCTTGGTGCATCGCTTCGGGCTGCGCCAACATTTACGCCACCTTGCGGAAGGTACTGGGCTTTTTGCTCTCCTAATCGCGCTAATGCGCTTTTAAGTGTCAGCTGGCTGGTTTGCAAATTATAGTTATTTGCAAGCGCGCCAGTAACAAGCTCATTTAGTTGATCAGAATTAAGCTTTTTCCACCAGTTTGTTTCATCAGCAACGCTAACGTTACTAGCAATATTAGCTTTAGCAACAAATTCGTTAACCGCTTTTTGCTCGCTCATGGTGTCTATTTTACTCGCGCACCCTGCTAAAAACGCAGCGACTAATACCGCACTGACGGTTAGACTTGTTTTAAGCCTTTTTTGCATTAATTTAGTCATGAGTATTCTCCTGCGCTTTCTCTTTTTTATTAGTCACTAGCATATAAAATACCGGCGTAAACAATAGGCCAAACACGGTTACACCTATCATGCCTGAGAATACTGCGTTACCCATTGCGTGTCGCATTTCGGCGCCCGCACCGGTGGCAAGTACTAACGGTACAACACCTGCTGTAAATGCAATCGACGTCATTAATATTGGGCGCAAGCGCATACGACATGCCTCAAGTATTGCCTCTAAGTGCGATAAGCCTGAGTCGTGTCTATCTTTTGCAAACTCAACCATCAATATCGCATTTTTAGAAGCCAACGCGACCAGAACTATGAGCGCTATTTGGGTGAATATGTTGTTGTCAGAGCCAACAAACCACACACCTAACAAGGCTGAGAAAATAGTCATTGGTACAATTAATATAATTGCCAGTGGTAAACGTAAGCTCTCGTACTGCGCTGCAAGTACCATAAATACAAGTAATACAACTAACGGGAATACATAAACCATGGTGTTACCGGCAAGTACTTGTTGGTACGTTACTTCAGTCCACTCATATTCAATACCTGTTGGTAGTGTGTCTGCGAGTACTTTTTCAATAGCAACTTGTGCTTGATCAGAGCTATAACCTGGCGCTGGGCTACCATTTAGTTCTGCACTTGGGTAACCGTTGTAATGCATAACACGGTCAGGACCAATTGTTGGTGTTACTGTTAATACAGAGCCTAGAGGCACCATATTACCTGAGCGGTTACGTACTTTTAAATTAAGTATTTGATCAGGGTCTAAGCGGTAGTCAGCATCAGCCTGTGCATTTACTTGGTACGTACGGCCAAACATATTAAAGTCATTTACGTACACAGAGCCTAGATAAATTTGCAGGGCATTAAATACTTCATCAAGTGGAATACCTTGAATAAGCGCTTGCTCACGGTCAATATCAATATCCATTTGTGGAACTTGGATACGGAAACTTGAGTACAGGCCAATTAATGCAGGGTCTTGTTGCGCTTTACCAATAACGGCTTGCAGGCTATTAAATAATGCTTCAAACCCTTTATTAGCTCTGTCTTCTATTTGCAGTTTAAAACCACCGGTAGTGCCTAAACCTTGAATTGGCGGCGGTGGAAATACCGCTACAAATGCCTCATCAATGGCAGCAAAACGTTTATTCAACTGCGCCGCTATCGCCATCGCTGATTGGCTTGGATCGCTACGTTTGTCAAAGCTTTCAAGTGGTGTAAATACAATGCCGCTGTTAGGGCTGTTTGTAAAACCGTTCACTGATAAGCCAGGAAAAGCAACAGTATGTGCAACGCCTGGTACTTCTAGTGCAATTTGCTGCATTTGAGCAAGTACGTCTTCAGTACGATCAAGGCTTGATGCGTCAGGTAACTGCGCAATAGCCACTAAATACTGCTTGTCTTGCTGTGGAATAAAGCCACCTGGTACGGTATCAAATAACTTAATTGTGCCGCCAACAAGTGCAATATAAGCCACCATTACAACAACGGTCATACGAATTAGTTTTTGTACCAGTTTTTCGTACCCTTTAGCACCACGATTAAATACGCGGTTAAATGGTTTAAACAACCAACGACCAAACAATTTATTAAGTAAACGCGTGAACGCATCTGGTTTTGCATCGTGCGATTTTAATAACAATGCAGCAAGCGCAGGCGATAACGTTAATGAGTTAAACGCTGAGATAATCGTCGAAATTGTAATTGTAAGTGCAAATTGCTTATAAAATTGACCTGATAAACCGGTAATAAACGCAGTAGGAATAAATACAGCACTTAGTACTAGCGCAATGGCAATAATAGGGCCTGTTACTTCGCTCATTGCAACGCGGGTTGCTTCAAGTGGCGATAAGCCTTTTTCAATATTACGCTCTACGTTTTCAACAACTACAATCGCATCATCTACAACAATACCTATGGCCAATACTAAACCAAACAACGACAAGGTATTAATTGAGACACCTAACCACTGCATTACGGCAAATGTACCAATAAGTGAAATAGGCACAGCAATTAGCGGAATAATAGATGCACGCCACGTTTGTAAAAATACAATAACAACAATAACTACCAGTACAATTGCTTCAAGCAAAGTGGCAATTACCGCGTCAATTGAGCCGCGAACAAATACCGTAGGGTCGTACACAATGTCGTATTCAACACCAGTAGGGAAATCTTTTGATAAGCGCGCCATTGTTTCGCGTACTTGATCGGAAAGCTCAATAGCGTTTGAACCTGGGCGTTGGAATATTGGTATTGCAAGTGCTGGTTGGTTGTCAAGCTCTGCACGCAGTGCGTAAGTGTCTTGACCTAAATCAACACGGGCTATATCAGATAAACGCGTTAACTGACCTTCATCGCCTACTTTAATAATAACTTGTTCAAATTCTTCAATACTGTTTAAACGACCTTTAACATTTAACAGTATTTGAAATTGACTGTCGTTTGAAATAGGTTGCGCGCCTAAGCTACCTGCAGCAACTTGCTGGTTTTGCGATCGAAGCGCTGTTACTACATCTGTTGCTGTTAATTCGCGTGCAGCAAGTGCATCTGGGTTTAGCCATACTCGCATTGAGTATTTACCGCCACCGAATAAGCGAATATCACCTACGCCTGGCAAGCGCGCAATTTCATCTTTAATGTTTAAATCAGCATAATTAGATAAGTAAGCTGTGTCGTGCGTTTTTTCAGGTGAGTATAAATGCACTAACATGGTTAAATCGGGTGATGATTTTTCAGCCACAACACCTAAACGTTGTACCTCTTCTGGCAAACGCGGAAGTGCACTGTTTACACGGTTTTGTACTTGTACTTGAGCACGGTCTAAATCGGTACCTAACGCAAATGTTACCGTTAGTGTCATACGGCCATCACTGGTACCTTGCGAAAACATATACAACATGTTTTCAGTACCGTTAATTTCTTGCTCCAGCGGTGTTGCCACTGTTTGCGCAATAACGGTAGGGTTAGCACCTGGGTAGTTGGCGGTAACAACAACTGTTGGAGGAACTACTTCTGGGTATTCACTTACTGGTAATTGGAATAGTGATATGCCACCAGCAATTAAAATAACCAACGAAAGCATAGCCGCAAATATTGGGCGCTGTATAAAGAAATGCGAAAATTTCATCAATAAACCTTATTGCTTAGCCACAAGTTGTGCGTTGTCGTTTGACAATGTAAATGCCACACCGCTTGTATCAATTGTTACTGTTTGCGGAGAGATTGGCATACCAGGACCTACGCGAGCAGGACCATTTACAGCAATTACATCACCTTCGTTAAGGCCTGAAGTAACCGCACGTAATGCACCGTAACGCTCACCAATAGTAATTAGTTTGTATTCAAGTACGTTGTTTTCGCCAACGGTTAATACAAAACGATTTTTTAAGTCGGTACCAATTGCACGTTCTGGAATAATAATAGCGTCGCTAATAGAATTGGCTGCAAGCTTGATACGTGCAAACGAGCCTGCGCGTAATTGGTTGTTGTCTTCATTAAATACGGCACGTACACGTAATGTGCCCGTTGATGAATTAATTTGGTTATCAATAAAGTTAATGTAGCCTTTGTATGCAAAATCACTTTGACCGACTTTTTGCATTACAACAGTTTGATGGCTCGCAGCAGTAACATCATTAAAAGAGCTATTCCATGTGCGCTCATCAACATCAAAATAAGCGTACATAGCTTGGTTCGAAACAATCGATGTTAATACGCTTTGACCCGCAAGTACGTTATTACCTTTAGTAATATTTGCACGAGAAATAATGCCATCAATTGGTGATACTACTGACGTAAACTCTAAATCAAGTTCTGCTGAGGTAAGTTGTGCTTGCAGTGCAGAAAGCTGTGCTTCGCGTTGGCGCAGTGTTGAAGTACGCGCTTGTGCTTGCTCAGTTGAGATTGCCTTACGGTCTAATAAGCGTACCGCACGTTTGTCTTCACTTTTAGCTTGTTCAAGTGCGGCTTCTGCACTTTTAATTTGCGCTTTTAAGCTTGCAACAACCGCTGCAAATGGGCGAGCATCTAATTGAAATAAAACATCGCCTTCTTTAACCACGTCGCCTTCTTTAAATTCAATGCTATCGATGATTCCTGATACACGCGGCATTAAAGCAACTTCTTGTGGAGACTCTAAACGAGTTGTATATGTGTGCCAGCTCTGTACCGGCTTAACAAGCACCTGTGCTACATCAATTGGTTGAAGTTGCTGTGCAGGTGTTGATTGAGCTGTGCTCTCATCAGCACAACCCGCAAGTGTTAAAGATGCCGCAGTAAGTGCAGCAGCAATTAGATGTTTGTTCATGAAGACGCTCCATTGTTGATTAGCCTCGCATAATACGGATTAAACCCGTGTGTAAAAACCATAGATTTTTAAATTCATTAATGCCAAAATGGCATCAATAGATTAGTTAAGGTGTAATAATGGATACAACAAGTCGACTTTTAATGTTACTTGAAGTAGTTGAGCAAGGCTCTTTTGCTAAAGCTGCAGAAATACGCAACATAGATCGCTCTGTTATATCTAAACAAATTAGCCGTTTAGAGGATGAGTTAGGCGTTAGGTTACTTAACCGTACTACCCGTTCATTTTCGCTCACTGCGGCAGGCGCCGAAATGATCAAAAAAGCCGCAGAGCTTAGAGAGCTGCTCGGCGAAACCGTGCGCATGGCTGAAAACTACCATTTAGAGCCGCGCGGCGTTTTAAAAATCACTTCATCAACTCTTATTGGTCGCCGTTATTTACAACCTGTGCTTAATGATTTTCAAAAACGCTTTCCGCAAGTAGAAGTCGAACTGCGTTTAGACGATAGATTTGTAGATATAGTCTCTGAAGGATTTGATTTGGCTTTTCGTGTAGGAGAGCCTAAAGACTCGTCACTTATTGCACGTAAAATAGCGCGTAATCGATTATTAATTTTAGCTGCGCCACAGTTTATTGAAACTTATGGTATGCCAAAAACAATGGAAGAGTTAGCGAAATTACCAGCAGCAAGCTATGCCAGTAATTCTATTCGAGTAGAAGCAATAGATTATTACGATAGTAAAGGTGAGCGCTGCGAGCAAAAAATAAAAAGTGTGTTTCGTGCTAATGATGCCGAGTCATTGTTAATGAAAACATTATCGGGTACAACTTACTTTGTCGCCCCTGCATTTATTATTGGTGATGAAGTAATACAAGGTAAGTTAGTGCCTTTATTGACCGATGTAAAACTGATGGAATTGAGCGCAATGTATGCCGTATATCCGCATCGAGATTTACCAGTAAGAACCCGATTATTTTTTGACGCTGTACGCGAGCATTTAGGAAAAGATAAACCGATTTGGGAAAACGGGATCCCTAACTTTGAACAAATGTACTAAGTAGCACGACTTACGCAACGACTGCCTGGTAATCATTTTCTTTTTTAAACTTACAATACACTTTATTGCGACCAAATTGCTTTGCTTTGTATAACTGTTTATCAGCTTGGTTTACAAAGCTTTCCAATGAATTGGTACTTTTAAATTTTGCGACACCAATACTGGTTGTAACATTGATTGCAAGGCCGTCAATGTCAAATGTGGTACTTTCAAAACGTGCCCTTATTTGTTCAGCGGTATTAAGTGCAGCCTCTTCATTTTCAAAAGAGCTAAATAAAGCAAACTCCTCACCGCCGACTCTAAATAAATACCCTCTAGCGAGTATAACTCTTAGTAAAGTCGCTACTTCAATAAGCACTTGGTCACCCACACCATGGCCATATTCATCATTTACTTGTTTAAAAAAATCTAAATCAAGTAAGAATAAATATAACTGTGATTTATCTTGTAGTTCTACTTCAAAGTAGTGGTTCATTGAAAGGCGATTGCCTGCACCCGTTAGTGGGTCAAGTAACGCTAAATTTTTAAGTCGCCTTGAAAAGTGTGAACGACTCCCTTCAAAAACGTGAGAAATTGCCCAAATACTTAAATAAGCACAGAGTAGATTAAGGGATAAGTTAAAAGTCTCAAAAGGGGCAAGAGTAGACTGACTACCTAAAATAAACACTTGGATCACTAATAAATTTGCAGAGAAAATTACACCATATTGTTTACCCAATAGTAGGTAGTACAAAATAGGTAATGCAAACGACCATACATACACACCGTTACGAGGCGACGCCAAAGATGTACCCAAAATAACGATGAATGTGATAAGTGCGCACATTACAACGGATTGCCAAAACTGTAATGGTCGGCGTATAAGTGTAATGTAAGTAAATATACAATAAATAGAAAAACAGATTTCGATATAGCCAAGCAATGGAAAGTTATTTACAGTTAAATTAAATCCCGCAAATCCAACCGATAAAACACCAAAGCAAAGGCACATCCCTCTTAGAACGTCCTTTCTTAATGATTTAGTGCTATTAAGGGCTGCGATATCCATTCTAATCACTTAATAAAAATAAAAAGTAAGTTTAACGTGAAAATACAATTTAACAAGCTTTGTTGCTCTAAAACCATGTAAACACACCCTTTTATTGGTGATTTAGGAACACGTTTGATGTTTTTGTTTACAAGTTAGCTCTAAAAATTAACCACCTAACATAGATAAATTAGTGGTGATGCCCGTATTACCTTGATGCAAAAGATGAGTTGGCTTCTTAGTTTTAATATAACGAGATAACAAGGCCATTAATTCACTATGCGAACTATCGTTCATATATTCTCTTAGCGAAATACCCTCTTCAGAAAACAAACACAAGTGCAGATTTCCTTTTGCTGTAACCCTTAATCGGTTACAGGTACTACAAAAGTCGTTACTGTAAGGCATTATTAAACCAATTCTGCCTTGATAATCGGGGTGGGCAAACTCTTGAGCAGGACCTGCTGATGCACTACGCGCAACTTGCTGCCAGCCCGTTTGTAGTAGCTGAGTTTTTAAAACTTGCCCAGAAACATGGTTAGCATCAAAAAAGGCTTTGTTGTCGTTTGTTTGCATCAATTCTATAAAGCGGATGGTGACGGGGCGGTGTTTAACCCAATTTAAAAATGTATCAAACTCTTTTGCGTTGTATTGCTTCATCAGCACGCTGTTTATTTTTACCGAATCAATACCCGTTTCAAGCGCAGTATCAATACCTTTCATTACTGAGGTAAATTTGTCATGCCCAGTGATGGTGTTAAACATGCGTGAATCTAAACTATCAATGCTTACATTAATGGCGTTTAAGCCTGCATCTACCCAGTCATGAATATTCTTATGAAGAGAAAAACCATTGGTGGTCATTGCAATTTTTTTTATGCCCGCAACATCTTTTGCCGCGCGAACAACATCTATAAAGTCTTTTCTAAGGGTTGGCTCTCCGCCAGTGATCCTTACTTTTTCAATACCATGGTGTGCAAACGCTTTAAGCGTATTGCTAATTTCATCAATTGTGAGGAAGCCACGGTCATGACCGCCCTGATAACCATCTGGTAAACAATAAACACACTTAAAATTACATACATCCGTAATAGACAAACGTAGGTAACTAAACTCTCGCCCTGTTGGGTCGATTAGCATAAATAAACCTTAACTAATATCAACACGTAATAACAACCTAATACCAATTTGCAATAATGCTTAATCGTTTAATTAAGCAAACTGGTATAAACAACGCTACCTATTGATACATAAATAATAATTACATAAATATATTTAATAACTTAAAGGGGCAGCATAAAACATACCCCTTTAATTATTTTTGTTTTACGCTTCTAAGCCTTTTTTAAGTTCGCTTGGCTTCATTGGTAGGTCACGTAAACGCACGCCTACAGCATTAAACACAGCATTACCAATAGCAGGAGCGACCCCTATAACACCAGGTTCGCCTAAACCAACTGGAAACTCATCGCTTTGTAAAAATTCAATGTCAATATCTGGCGCATCTTGCATTCTTAGCGGTAAATAAGTATTAAAGTTAGTCGCTGATACCTGTCCATCTTTATACGTATTTGATTCATGCAATGCAAGGCTGCTGCCCCATAGTAACGACCCTTCAATTTGCGCCAGTGCGCCATCAGGGTGAACTATTAAGCCCGCATCTACAACAACATAGAGCTTTTTAAGCGTTATTTTACCACTATCACGGTTAACGTGAACATGCGCTGCGGTTGCAAGCCATGCTGGCATGGTACGTTCTTGCCCTGAGCTTACAGAAAAACCAATGCCCTCATCTTTAGCTAATTTAACAGAAGCTACTTTATCAGACACCGTTTTAAGCACATTACGTAAGCGCAGTGCTCCACCAACGCTCTCAGGTGCTTTACCCGCTTGCTTGCCTTTACCGTCTAACATTTCAATTCTAAATTGAACTGGATCTTTGCCTTGCTTATGGGCAATTTCATCAATAAACGACTCAAGGCTCCATGCAATCCAGCCAGGCCCTACTGAACGTAACCAACCAGGAGTAAAGGTGCTTTGTGCAACTTCGTTATTAATAGCACGTGCACGATGACTGCTCATGCTATACCAATGATCAGCGCCCGATGCCGAAAATGCATCAAATTTACCTTTGCCATCAACACCCGGTGATAAAAACCCTGGTGCCATAGCTTTAGTAGGCCAACCAGCGGCAAATGCATGTTCCATTCCTGTGAAGGTACCATTTTTATCAAACGACGCCGTCATTTTTGCAGCAGATGCAGAGCGAGACTGATCGAATAAACTATCATCTGCTCGTGTAAATACCAGTTTTACTGGTTTACCTACTGCTTTTGCAGTTAGAGCCGCAGGTACAGTCCAATCACCAAATAATCGACGACCAAAACCACCACCTAAATAGTAAGGACGGATAATTACTTTGTTTTGTTCTATATCGAGTGCTTTAGCAAGCGCTGGTAACGTAAGTGACTGCCACTGGTTACCAGTATGAATAATCCAATTTCCGTCTTTAAACTCTGCAACCGCATTTAATGGCTCTAGCTGATAATGACTCGCTGTCGCTGTGGTATACATTGATTCTAACGACTCACTAGCGTCTGCTTGGGTTTTCTTTATATCGCCTTCATCAACAAACAAAGTGCCCGAGTCGCGTTGCTCGCATAATCGCTTACCTTCTTTTTGAATATCAGCTTCAGATATATTTGCCGACTCACCCTTTTTGTAACTCACCTTTAAAGCATCTACTGCTTTAATGGCACTTGGGTAACTATCAGCTAATACAACAACCCAGCCTTGCACTGTGTTACTAGGGTCATTTAAAATTTCATAGCCTTTGTAACCTTTAATTGCTTTTGCTGCACTATCGTCAACGTTTGTTACTGTGCTGCCATAGCGAGTTGGTGGAATAACTGGACGCGCGTACAGCATGCCTTCAACTTCTACATCTATCCCATATACTGCTGTACCATTTGTTTTGGCTGGTATATCAAGCGCTTTAAAGTCTTGTTTAAGCCCAGTTAAATGACGTTTATTAGCAGGTTTTAGTGGAAGGTTTGCAACTTCATCACTGGTAAATGTACGATTAAACTCGCCTTTTTTAACTATGTCAGCATAACTAACCGATTTTTCGCCTGCAATAATGTAGCCCTTTTCAGCACGACATTTATCTGCAGGCACGCCGAGCATTTTCGCTCCTGCTTCTATTAATGCAATTCGACCCGCAGCGCCGGCTTGAGATAATGGCTTAAAGCTTTGAAATACAGACCATGAACCACCCGTTACCATAAAGCCCCATTTTTCATGAGTATCTACGTAGGTAATTGATACTTTATCCCAATCACATTCAAGTTCATCAGCCACAATACGCGCAAGAGCAGTACCGATATGTTGACCCATTTCAACTTTAGCAATACTCACTTCTACGGCGCCGTCGGTGCTCATAGTCCACCAAATAGTGGGTGAAAAAGCCTGTTGCGCAATTGATTCTTTTGCACTGAGCGAACCCGAAAATAACGCAGGGGCAAACGCCATGACTAAGCCTGCGCTAGCAGTGCCAATCATAAACGAGCGACGATTTAAATTAACGGTTTCGCTATTTTTTTGAAATAATTTTTTCATTATCGGCTCCAGTTAAGCGTCTTGTGCATTTGGATCAAATATATTTACTACACTTTGTGACTCATCTGCAGCGCGTTGAATAGCAGTTTTAATACGTTTATAAGCCATACAGCGACAATAGTTACCATTCATATGGCTTACTATTTCTTCATCTGAAGGACTTGGATTAGCTGCCAGTAATGTAGCAGCTTGCATTATTTGCCCCGACTGACAGTAACCGCACTGTGGTACTTGCTCTTCAACCCATGCTTTTTGAAGTGGATGTTCGTTATTAAGCCCTTCAATTGTGGTAATGTTTTTTCCTGCAATTGCGCCAATTGGTAAAACACATGAGCGAGTTGCTTGCCCATCTAAATGCACCGTACACGCACCACACATTGCAATACCGCAACCAAACTTCGTACCTTTTAATCCAATTTCATCGCGAATAACCCATAACAATGGTGTATCTTCACTTGCGTGTGATTCAACCACCTTGCCATTAATTGTAAACGTCACCATAGCTTGCCCCTTGATTAAGCTTTATAACCTGCGTTTAAATTGTTTAATTTAAACTAAGGTTATAACAGTTAAGATTGTTGTAACTACTAATCCATAACACATATAGTTACCGCATCAGCTACATTAACACTAAATACCATAACCACTACACTAAAGCGTTAGCGCAGCTAAAACTTATTTTGCCCTACTACTACTTTATCACTCATTTTTAGCTATAAAATTACTTAGCTGCTTTTGAGTATCTATGTCTACACTCGCACTACTTAAACTAATTGTATTGACGACCTCACTGCTGGAGCGCAGTAATTGCTGCGCACCTCTATCTGAAGTTAAGCTTGCAAGCTGAGATAAATCAACCGCTGGGAATAAAGCGGGTACACCTAAACGCTCGCCATAGTTTGCGCACCAGCGCGATGGGTTACGTTTAAAACCAGTAACTAGCTCACTTAAGTGCGCTACTTTTAGCTCAACCTGATCCGCAAGCATAAATAAAATCCCATCAAAGGACTTATTTTTAAACAAAGTTTGAGAAGCTGTCGCTATTGAATGACCCAAACCTTGGCTCCATTGCTTGTTCTCAATCAGCTCTATGTTTTTATAGCCTGCCAGTACTTGCGCTACTTCTTTATGCCATGCCCCGGTAACTACATACACGGGCGTGTCATCAAGTGCTTGCAGTGTATTTACAGCATGCTCAATCATTGTTTTGCCAAAGCCAATATCAGCTGTTAATTTACAGCCGTTAAAGCGAGATGATTGCCCTGCGGCTAAAACAACTTTTGCAATTAGCACGGCTCCTGCCCCCAATGACTTAGTGATTGGGCATCTTTATCACACAGCACTGCATGTATTTCGCTGATCAGCGATAGTGCAATACTCTCTGGCGAGTCGCCGCCTAAATTTAAACCGACGGGCCCAAAAACAGGAGACTTAATTTGTGAAACACGCGTATTTGCGTGCTCTAAAACTTGTTCACGTCTGTGCTTCGGACCCAATAATCCTATATATTTAAACGGAACATCTTTAAATTGAGCCAACGTACTGGCGTCAAGTTCAACGCTGTGAGCCATTAGAATAGCCGCATCAACTTTATGGGTTATGCAATATTCTTTTAACTCATTCGGTGTGATGCGCAAAATAGCATCTGCATTTTTAAAATATTGTCTTTTTGCATTAGCCGCGCGTGTATCCCATACCGTTACACTCCAACCAAGTTGTTTGGCAAATGTATAAACCGGAACTGCATCTGCGCCACCACCTACTATTAATAGATGGGGCGGTGGATAAATAGAGGTTTGCAAGCACGTAGCGCCTTGTAATTCTACCAACTGCGCTTTGCGGTTCATTGATAAACCATGCAACTCATCATTTTGCGTAAATACACCACTACCGGCTGGTAAAATGGGGCTTACTTGTTGAAGATATCGCCCTGGTTTATTCTCATTAAGTGCTTTAGATACAAGCTCTAACTGTAAATAGTCATTAGCCTTATGAATAGGCTGCAGTAAAATATGTACTATGCCTCCACAACCAATGCCAAGTTGAAATGTTAAATCGTCTTCATCGGTGGCATCATAACTAATGGTTTTACTGCTTAAAGTACTCATTACTTGTTTAGCATGGCGCTGTATGTCAGCTTCTAAACAGCCACCCGAAAGCATCCCTAAGCGCTCGCCTAGGCTCGAAATAAGCATCATAGCACCTAGCTTTCTGTAGCTAGAGCCTTCAATTTTGTACAAAGCAGCTAAAACCCATTCTTGGTTGTCCCTGTTGGGATACCAAGTGTTTAAGATACTTTTCAAATCTGTAACCATATATTGCCCTTTAAAAAGCATTTTTGCGTTTAAAAACAAATCAGCCTAAACAGCTAATTTAAAACTTAATAATTCACGCACAATTTAGTTTTCTATTATATCGTTTAAAGTCTCAATTAACTCATCAAATTGATCATTAACGCTTTGGCGTTGTTTATCATTTAAGGTTGAGTTTAATTCGTAGAGTAAATTTATATATAAATCTAAGTTTGCTTCATTGGTTTTCAATAGTGCGTCGCTCATATATAGTTCGCGCTCTTTAATAACTGTACTCAACTGATTTATAAATTCTTTTTTTGTTATTTCAACATTTTCAAATACCTGTTTGGCTGCATTCAAACGGGTTTGTTTGTATTCCAACCACAACATTCCAGAGTCTTGATGTTGCTCATTAGTTGATTTAATCAGCGCTTTTTGTTGTTTATTAAGCTTGCCTATCCACTGCTCGTAGTATTCAAATTGCTCTTCCAAACGCTCACTTTTTCGCTCAAGTGGGGTTTGTTCGTTAAACTCTTCGCGTTCGTCGTTAATTTTTATTTGGATATTGTCTAAAAGCTCACCTCTTTGCTCACTTGATAAGGTTGCCCCAAGTTCAGCTAAAGGCAGCTTTGCGTATCCAAGTAGGTTCTGCCAATGTTGTTTTGCAAGCACAACCTGTGTTTTTAATTGTTTAGCCTCCAATGTTTGGTTAAACAATACTTTTATATTTTGTATGTCTTGTCTGTAGGCGGGTAACTGCGTACTTCTATGCCACGCTTGGGTCGAGTTAATAATCTGTTTAAGCTGCTTATTTTGTGTTTTATTTAAATCAATATAATCATCTACCCAAAATGACGAAAGCCAGCTCAAGTTGTTATAAGTGAATGAGGCTGAACAGCTACACAAAAATACCATGCTGATAGCAAAGCATGCATTTATCACTTTTTTAGCTTTAAGATTATTAAGCATCACTTTCCTTATTTTAATTTTATAATTATGAAAACCTTATTTGATAATAATTATCATTTAAGCATTGACTTGCGAGTTAATCTAACTAATAATCATTATCATAAACAAAGTGTACCGACCTCAGTGCCTATGGAAGGATATTCAGCAAGGATGCTGACACATTAAAAGAAGAGCGTGCCGCTTCGTGTTATTACTTACTCGACCCAAGTAATAACATCAAATATCACATTTACTTGCTACATTGCTCATATTAGTGACGGTTAATATGACTCAAAAAAGCCCTAACGGGCTTTTTTTATTTCTTTAAATTTTCTATAAAATCTGTATCTTACACTTCTTAAACTCATTTACTTACCTTAAAAGTCCACCGCGCTATTATTTACATTTTATACGCACGATCTGATAAGGTATCGCCTTGCGTTTGCGCTAAAGCTGGCGTAAAACATAACAGTAGACACCCTTTTTTGCATCTATTTATAGTAACCGATTTAGTCTCTACTTAAATGCATTGAGTATTAAACGTTTAAAATGCGTAAATAGTGCAAAAATTTAATAATTTAGCATTTAACTAAAGTCTGTTTACCTTTCGGGATTAAAACTTGTTCTATTTAGGCGCTATTTAATCGCGGCAAGATATACTGGCCCTAAAACCTATCGAAACTATTACTAATTGGAGACATTAATATGTCACAGTTTAATTTAAAAGCACTCATTCTTGCTGGCGTTTTACTTGCCAGCCCTTTCGCTCATGCAACATTAGAAGATGGCATAAGAGCAGCTAACGAAGGTGAATTTGCAGTCGCCCTAAAAGAATTCCAATACCTAACAGATAAAGGTTTTGCGCCAGGAATTTACGAACTAGCTAAATTATACGAAGGTGGATACGGTGTAACACGCGATTACCGCAAAGCAGCTGCACTTTATCAACAAGGCGTTAAAAAGAACCATGCTGATTCGATGTTTGCTCTAGCTGTTTTATACGATGAAGGTAAAGGCGTTAAACTTGATCATCAAATGGCAGTTACCTTATTTGAAAAAGCAGCTAAGAAGAATTTACCTGCAGCTCAATTTAATTTGGGCGTAATGTACGCTAATGGCGTGGGTGTTACACGAGACTATGAAGCGGCACGTAACTGGTACGAAAAAGCAGCTGCAAACAATTACTCTTTAGCGCAATTTAATTTAGCCCTCATGTATTTTGAAGGACTAGGTATGCCGAAAGATTTAGAAAAGTCATATATTTGGAATACTATCGCTGAGTACAACGGTAATATGCAAGCGAGTCATAGCCGTAAACTTGATGAGCGTAAAATGCTGCCTAAAGAAATTGAAGAAGCTAAAGAAAAAGCCGATGCCATTTATGCAAAAATACAAGTGGGTACCTATGCTGGCGAAGGTCGCTTATTTTAAAGTCTTATTTTAGAAGTTTAAGACCGTAGCTTTAAACTAATCTAAAAAAGGCTGAATTACATAATGTAATTCAGCCTTTTTAATATATCTTGATTAGCAAGTTAACACTTATTCAACTTTACCAAATCAGCACCCTATTATTTTATGTAAAGCCACTTTAGAAGCTTAATAATAAGTTTGCTTTGTTTTAGTAGCATAACAATGCGAGGATTAAACGAGCCCGATACTAACGTATTTTTAGCATGGCTAAACGTTAAAAACCCTTCTATACCATGATAATGCCCCATTCCTGAATGCCCTACACCACCAAAGGGAGCATCATCAGCAGTTACTTGCACTAAGGTGTCGTTTATTGCCACAGTGCCACTGATTGTTTGCTTCATAATGTATTCTTGAGCGTGCTTATCTTGGCCTAAAATATAAAGCGCTAATGGGTGATGATGAGCTTTAATATAGTCAATTGCGCTGTCGAGCTTTTCATAACTCATTATTGGTAGTATTGGACCAAATAACTCATCTTGCATAAGCTGCATTTCGTCAGTTACTTGAGTTACTAAATGCAGCCCCATACGGTGCTTTTCTTCGTCTTGCTGGTTTTGCTCAAGTGGCTTAATAATGTTTGCACCCAGTTCTTGGGCTTGCTCTAAGTAGGTTGCCAAACGTTTATAATGCGCATCGCTAATGATAGAAGTTAAGTTTTTACCTTCAACACCGTCTTTAAAATGCTTTTTATACAACTCGCATAATTGCTGAATAAGCTGATGCTCAAGCTCTTTGGGTACAAATACGTAGTCGGGTGCAACGCATATTTGCCCTGCGTTGGCCATTTTGCCAAACAGTAAGGCTTGTGCCGCTTTTTTAATATCGGCATTTTGCGTAATAATAACTGGCGATTTACCACCGAGTTCAAGCGTTACCGGCGTTAAGTTACGACTCGCTGACGCCATTACTAATTTACCTATGTTCGTAGAACCCGTAAATAATAAATGAGCAAATGGCAGTGATGAAAACTGTGCTGCAACATCACTCGCCCCTAGTATTATTTTACAATGAGCTTGCAGATCATCTTTAAAGATTTTTTCGATAACGGCGTTTGTATGAGGTGTGAATTCGCTTAATTTAAGCATCACTCTATTACCGGCAGCTATGGCGGTAAGCACAGGTACTAACGCTAACTGAATCGGGTAATTCCACGGTGCAATAATACCAACCACACCTTTGGGCTGATAATTAACACTTACTTTTGAAGGCCATAAGCTTAAACCCACAGAGCGATCACTTGGCTTTGCCCATTTTGGCAATTTTTTAATAATGTGCGCGAGTGTTTGCACTGTAGGTAATATATCGCCTAGTAATGTATCGAAAGCGGTTCTGTAACCAAAGTCTTTTGAAGCAGCATCTACTAGCTCTTGCTCAAGTTCAACAATACGTACACGGAGTTTTTTCAATAAAACGAGACGTTTATCAATTGGCAAGTAAGGCGTTTCGAGAAAGATTTTTTGTAATTCATCAAACTGGGGAATTAAAGGCATTGCCTGTGATGTCTCAGTGCTCAAAATAGGTTACTCAATTTTTAAAGTTATTAACGACTATAACCTTGTTCTGTTTTTCGAGCAATAACACTAATTATCTAAAAAAGAGCTTCTTAAGCAATATAAATAAGCATAAAGAGTAGCTTTGTTTAAAACTGTAAATATAAACAAAGCTACTCTGGCATAGATTGGTTTGAACTAATTTAGTTCAGCTTTAAAAGCCAAATACTTGGGCTGCAATCGTCATTGTAACCAGCGTAATTAATACAATAGCCACAATGTTTAGCACAAAACCCGCTCTTATCATGTCGCGCATTTGAATTTGCCCAGAGCCAAACACAATAGCATTTGGTGGTGTCGCTACCGGCATCATAAACGCACAACTACACGCTATAGCTGCAGGAATAACCCAAACCAATGGTGAACCTGTTATAGACTCTGCAACGGGCCCTAACAAAGGAAGAAAGCCAGCAGCAGTCGCTGTATTGCTTGTGATCTCAGTTAAAAACGTAATTAATGCCACAACAACAAGTACACTCATAACAAGTGGAATAGTGCTAGCGCCTTCAATTAGGTGAGCAATAAATTCAGCAAGCCCTGATGACTTAATTTGAGATGCAAGTGTAAGCCCGCCACCAAATAATAATAAAACGCCCCACGGCACTTTAGCTGCGCTTTCCCAATCAAGGATACGCTCATCTTTGCCTTTATTCGCTGGCATTACAAACAACAGCAATGCCGCTGCAATTGCAATAGTAGTATCTGAAATATTAAGACCTGTTATGTCACCTAATAGAGGTCTAAATATCCAACACAGTGCTGCTAAAACAAACACAAATAACACGCCTTTTTCGGCGCGCTGCATTATACCTAGGCTTTTTAACTGCGTTGAAAACACCGCTTTTGTATCAATTTTTTGATCGTTTTTAATATTAGCATCTACTTTATACGCAAATTTAGTAAGCCAAACCCAGCTAATAATTAGCATGCCTAAAGACAGTGGTACGCCTACAATCATCCATTGCGCAAAGCCAATTTCTATTTGGTAACTATCTGACAAGTAAGCAGCCATTAAAGCATTAGGCGGAGTACCGATTAAGGTAGCAATACCACCAATACTTGCACCATAAGCAATTGATAACAGTAAAGCCTTACCAAAACCTTCATTACTCGGGTCTGATTGCTTTACTAAATTGGTAATCGAAAGCGCAATAGGCAGCATCATTACAGCTGTTGCGGTATTAGACATCCACATCGACAAAAATGCGGTTACCAGCATCATGGCTAAAATTTGCAAGCTTGGCTTTTTACCCGCATATAACATGGTGCTTAGCGCAATACGTTTATGTAAGCCCCAACGCTCCATAGCAATAGAAATTAAAAAACCACCTAAAAATAAAAATATTAGCGGGTGCGCATACGGGGCAGCCACGCTTTTAATTGCTGCTATATCAGCAAGTGGTGATATTACCAGAGGGAGCAAAGCAGTTGCTGGAATTGGTACTACTTCGCTCACCCACCACGATGCCATCCAAAATGCTAAACCTGCGGTTTTAAATGCCGCTACAGACATACCCATTGGTGGATCGAGTAAACATGTCATTAGCATTACTACAGGGCCTAGTATCAAAAAAAGCCATTGGAAATGTCTTTTCTTATCTGGTTTTTGCGTGAGTATATTATCTGTCATGGCAGGCCTCTAAAATTTGTATTTAAGACCAAGCGCAACACTGCTGTCGTCTTGTTCTTCTAAATTAAGGTCGGTGTATAAAAGGTAAGCAGTTGTTTGCTTATCAAATACATAGTCAAGGCCCGTAGTCCATTGTGTTGCCTCAGAAGTTTGACGAAGTAAAGAGTCATCTTTAGCAAACTGTAATTTAGGTACCCATTTATCAAGCGTATAGCTTGCACTTAACACATAACCGCTACCTGATTTTATACCATCTGTTGATTCTGAATGCTGATACAGTGCACCAAGCTGTAATTGTTCAAATTTATAGGCTGCTGCTATTCGGCTCGCATTAATATTATTAAGAGAATCAACATGGCTTAATGATAAGTAATATGAGGTTTTTTTTAAGCTACGATCACCATAAATAAAAGTTGCTGCAAATCCAGCTTCGTTATCTTTGTTGTCGTCTTTTGGAGCATAAGTAAACGAAAATTGCGTATTATGCCAATAATTAGAAGTGTATGTTAGCGTATCACCAAGTCTATCTTGTCCTGCAATAACTTGGGCTATGTCACCTTGGGTTTCATTAAAGTTATCAACTTTGCCTTCAGAGTATTTAAAGCGAGTATCATTTCTTCCCACTACAAGCTCGCCAAATTGACCTTTTAAACCAAGATAAGTATTCCTTGCACTAAATGGCTCTTCGGTGTCATCTTGCTCAAAGCCTTTTACTTGCACTTCGTATTTAAAAACAACGTTTAAATATTCATTTAATTTGTGTTGCCCTTGAATGCCTATACGCGAAAATGGCGCTTCAATCTGCGTGCCTTCTTCTGCGTAACGCATAATACCCGTATCTGTATTAGCAATTTGAACTTCGGCTTTACCATAAACATCATATTCAGTAGCGCAAGCCGTGTACGAGTAAAAAGCAAAGCTACTTATTGAAGTGAGTAAAATAGTAGAGTGTGTAAACTTTATCATTATGTGTCCTAATTATTAGAATCTACTTGTTGTCAGACCTAATAAGGCAACTTTACTGCCAATGGTAAAATACTCTTATATTTCAGGCGCTTAATGGATACTGCATATAAAAAAAGAGAATAAATGTGCGGTTTCCCACACACCATAAAAACGAAGTTGTCACATAAACCACACAATTTAGTCAATAAACATATCGCGGTTTAAATTGTATTTACTCATTTTATCGTAAAGGGTTTTACGAGCGATTTGCAGTGTATCCATCGTATTTTTAATACTGCCATGGTTACGCTCTAGGGCTTCTTCTATTAACGACTGCTCATAAAAAGCAACTTTTTCAGATAAGCTTAAATCGGGAGAAAGCTCACCTTTAGCCTGCGTTTTGCTAACACTAAAAGCAAGTTCTACTCCTAATAAAACCGCGCGCTCAGCTTGGTTTCTAAGCTCCCTTACATTACCAGGCCAGTCGTACGCTAAGAGTCGCTGTTGTATTTCGCTATTAAGAGGTGCTGGCGGCTTGTGATAGCGTGTTGCTGCAATAGAGCTAAAATGCTTAAACAGTAATACTATATCTGCTTTGCGAGCTCTAAGAGGCGGTATATCTACTTTTACCAAGCTTAGTCGATAATATAAATCTGCTCTAAATTCACCTTTTTCAACTAATAAAAGCAAATCTACTTTAGTGGCTGCAACAATTCTTATATCTAATTCAATTGCTTTATTATCACCTACTGGAGTTACTTTTCGCTCCTCTAATACGCGTAATAATTTAACCTGCAACGACATTGGGGTACTTTCTATTTCATCTAAAAAAACGGTACCGCCTTGTGCAAATTCAAACTTTCCCTTACGCGTGTGAGTTGCTCCTGTATAGGCGCCACTTGCAGCACCAAATAACTCACTTTCTATCAACTGCTCAGGTACCGCGCCGCAATTTATAGCCACAAAGTTACTTGCTGAGCGAATACTTTGATCATGTAAGTAACGCGCTACTAGCTCTTTACCGGTGCCAGTTTCACCTTCAATCATTACATCAGCGGGAGTATCAATAACCGTATTGAGTAAATGCATCATATCTTGCATTTTAGGAGTATCACCTAGTATTCGTACACCCGGCGCTGAGGTTTTTTGTACAGCAAGTTTTAGTGCACGATTTTGAATCACTAAGCTACGCTTGTCGCATGCTCTTGCTATGCAATCAAGTAATGTTTCGTTGACTGGTTTTTCAAATAAGTCATACGCGCCTAATTGCATAGCTTTAACAGCAATGGTTACATCGGCGTACCCAGTTAAAAATATAACCGGCAGTTCGCTATCAAATGCCGTAACTTGCTCAAGCAAAGTAAGCCCATCCATTGCAGGCATATTTATATCACTCAGTACAACACCCATAAAACGTCGATTAAGCTTTGTTAGTGCGGTACTTGCATCATTAAAACACTCAACTGTATAGCCTTCGAGGGTAAGTAATTGCTTTAATGAATCTCTGATCATCGCTTCATCATCAACTACAATGATGTGCTTACACGGTGAGTTTTCAATCATCTGTTTTATCCTGCGTGCTTGATAGACTGATTATAAACTCAGCCCCACCTTGCAGTCGATTGTGCGCACTTAAAGAGCCATTAAACGAATCAATGATTTGTTTTGAAATAGATAATCCAAGGCCTAAACCGTTACTCTCTTTAGTACTATAAAAAGGTTCGAAAATATTACCAAAAGCGTGTTGCTCTATCCCAGGCCCAGTATCTAAAATTGAGAGTTTAACTCGGTTATCAAAACACTCAACATTAAAACTTAATTTACGTATTATTGCGCCATTCATAGCTTGGCTCGCGTTGGTTATTAAGTTAACCAACACTTGCTCAAATTTAAGTGAATCAACCCACACTATTAACCCACTATCTAAATTAGGCTGCTCTACGTGTACGTTATCTTGCTTTAGTTGTGAGCTGGCAATCATCAAGGCGTTATTTAATAAACCAGCTAACGGATAAGGCCTTAATTGAGTTTGTGATGGTTTGCTAAAATGTTTTAGCTGCCCCACTATTTTGTGTACGCGACCTACAAGCCCCTCAATCACCGTTATGCTTTCGCCAAGTGCGGTGTAATTTTGCTTAGCGAGTAAACGTTTGGCGCTTGCTAGGTAAGTATTCATAGCGCTAAGGGGCTGGTTTATTTCGTGATTAATACCTGCGCTTAACTGCCCAATTGTTGCAAGTTTTGCTGATTGAACTAATGCAACTTGCGTTTTCTCAAGCTCTTGTGTGCGCTCAATCACTTTTTGCTCAAGACTATGCCTAGAGTAAACGAGCTTTTTATAACCCGCAAAACGAGCAAGTAAACTATAACCAACAATAATAACTAAAGCATAAATGCTAAATGCCCAAAACAAGCGTATTAATTGAGCTGAATTTACTTTTGTTATATCAACAAGTACGTTCATATGTGCACTAAAATAACGCAGTGGTTTTGTCGCACTCACATAAAGGTTTTTATTAATTTTAAAATGCGAAATACCCTGGCTCTTATATTGAAATTGCTTAATATATACAGGTTGATGATCTAAATAAGCACGGCGTAATTTTATATTACGTCGCTTTGTTATATCAAACTCGCTGAAGCTATTTAAACGCCATGTTTGCATATCAGACATCGCAATTATATTATCACTAAGCTCTAAATAAAAATGGCTACCTTTAGATGTATTTAAAAGCTCTCTGTCGTTTTCAAATTTGCTTACATTCACTTTTAATACAACAACACCAACCGCTTTGTTGTCGTGATAAACAGCCTGCGAAAAATAAATGCCACGCTCTTTTGAACGCATACCTAGTGCAAAGTAGGCCACTTTTTCACCTGCAAATGCACGTTTAAAGTAAGGTCTAAAGGCAAAGTTACTGCCTAAAAATGTGTAATCGGCTTGCCAGTTACTACTTGCCGTTACTGCGCCTTGGGCATTAAGTACAAATATATCTGATGCACCACTGGCTTGTTGTATATCAGCTAAGTAATTATTTATAGCGTTGTAATGGGCTTGGTCGCCGTTTGCAAATTCAATCATTAACTGATTATAAGTAAGTAGCTGGGGAATAGCCGAAAAACGAGCGAGTTCAGTATCAATGTAATTATTTAATTGAGTAACCTGACGCTGCGCTTGAGCTGTTGCTTTTTCAATATCGTGAGCGCGGCCTACCCAAAATGTAACAACCAAAATTAATACTAATAATATACATACTGTAATTATTTTTTTAGAAAACGTAAACATGGCCTACCCGAGAAATAGCCTAAAAATTTAAGGTCGCTAGTGTAACGACTTATATGAGGCAGGGATATAAACTTTTTGTTAACAAATGAATTTAATTATACTTATTAATTAAATCTAGTCCTAAAAACAAAAAACACCACAAACAGGTGTGCTTGCAGTGTTTAAGGTTTAGAACAAAATTAATACGTTATTAATTTGTAGCTAAAGCTGATCTGTTTTTTAGGTATTTGTATAAACCAATTAATGAAGCAGCTATCCAAAATATTTCTATCACAAAGCTAGCTAAATTAAAGTTATAGCAAAGGCTAATTAACAACAAAATCGCCCCTGTTAAATTCATCATATTATACGTTAGGCTAGATGGGGACGTTTTTCCTAGCTGCAGTAAGAAAAATGAACCAACTACTAAAAAAGTACCTGTCATACCTATGATGTCAAATAAGAGTGCTATCACGAAACTATCCTTTATCCATTTTTAAATAACCCAATAAACTGGCCCGATCCATGGGGAGGGTATTTTTTCATTCATTGAAACAGCAAACCGAGCGATTCTATCAATATGGTAAATTCTAACAAGGCCATATGTCCGTATGAAGAAATTTTACTGTATCTGAATTATTTAAAAGTTACTTTGCCACCAATTATTTTATAGGCAGGCGCACCACGAATAATCGCTTCTCGGGCAAAAGGCCGACTGCAATTAGGGCAAATACAGGGCTCGTGTGTAAAGTCTTGACTAATACGCTCTTTAAAACACTTAACTAATGCTCCTTTGCCTCCTTTTCGATATTTAAATAGGGAAGCTTTACAAGCAGAGCAAAAAATATCGACCGTTTTAGTAGGGCCTTTTTTATTGGGTTTTGCCATTAAGTCCTGCTGTACTATATAAAAAATTATTCTTTATGATACCAGTTTATAGCAATTCGTTTAATTAAGTGATCTATTTGAGGGTAGAAAAACGTGTTGATAGCTAGGCGAAAATTCGCTATTTAATTGTCCTAAATGAGAATTTTTTAACACAGGGAGAGATACATTAAGCCTCGCAAAATGATTAAGTATTATTGCTCATTGGTATTAGGTGGGTAAAGGTGACCACTGGGTTTTAGAATTTTTACGCGGTATAGTTATTAAAGTGAGCTCATAATAATTTAATGATGATGAAAAATATAACCTAATCTTTGAAAAAGAAGCGGTTTAATTGAGATGATAATACATTCATATTAAAAGGTTTGATTATAAACCCTGATACTTTAGCTGCAATAACTTGCTTAACTTTATCTCTACTATCCTCACAGGTAACCATCAACACAGGAATATCGGCAAGGGCTCTGTCTTTTCGAATGTTTGTGAGTAAATCAACACCATCCATTTTTGGCATATGAAGATCTGTAATAACCAAATCGAAATGTTGGTCACGCAATAAAGCCAAAGCTTGTAATCCATCAGTAGCTTCAACGATATTGCAATACTCCAATTTTCTTAGCATATTAATTAAAACATGACGCATGAGCGGCATATCATCAACTACTAATATTTTCATTAATACCGCTACCAAATCATGTAAATACGATTATATAAACCTACTCTACTCTCAGGTAAGAATCAAACCGGGCATTAACGGCTACTCAACCCTTACGGCCAAATACCTAAAATAAGCCCCATTAACGAAAACTGTAAAATACAGTAACTCCCGTTAATTAAAAATAGCTTTAAAGGGCGTTGCTCAAATATATAACTTAACCCTAGTGAACTACTGATCCAAAAAAAGCCGATCACAAAGCCTGTTCCTATACACTCAACTAAGCTTGCGTCTTTACCTAAAAATAGAGACAACATTAAAGCCGCTATAAATACTAAAAAGAAGCTGCCGCCAAATATCAACTTGGGATTGGCTGATTGTAAATCAAGGTCAGTTAAGCCAATACTTTCTAGCCAAGCGTTTTTAAAGAGTGCTTTTGAGTACCATATGCCGCCAAGCATAAAAGAAGACAATGCAGCCACCAGTATTGCAAAATAATCTACATCTAAAAGGTTCATACAAACAGCCGTATACAAAATGTGTAATACCGTTTGGTATTAAATATTAACGGTATAAAGATACTCTCAATGTAGTTACAAATAAGGTATTGAGCAAATTGCTTAACTTGAGTTAATTGCCTTTATGAAGAGTAATTTTAAAAATAAAGGCTATAAATCGCCAAATTTAGCGTCAGTTAACGCCGCTAAATTAGTTGGGGAGAGTGCGATTTCTAAACCTCGCTTTCCGGCGCTCACATAAATAGTATCAAAAAGTGAAGCACTACTATGAATAAACGTAGCTAAGCGTTTTTTTTGTCCAAGTGGACTTACTCCCCCTAAAATATAACCAGTGCTAGCTTGAACTTTTTGCGGGGCAGCCATGGCTACTTTTTTGGCACCACATAATTTTGCTAACTGTTTTAAGTTAACTTGTTGCGACACAGGAGTAACAGCAACAATTAGCTGCCTTTCGTGTGTTTCAAGAACGAGGGTTTTATATACTTGGGCGCTATCTAAATTTAACTTTTCAACAGCTTCAAGCCCATATTGACTATTACCTGCATCGTGTTCGTAACTGAGTACTTCAAAGGGGATTTTTTGTTTTTTAAGTAATTCGATTGCTGGGGTCATACTATTTAATCGTGTTTTTTTTAACAGTAACAAAAATAAAATTTAAAGCAAAAAAAACGACGCTAAAAAGCGCCGTTTCATTATTAATAATTTAAATTTACTTGGTTAAATCATCAAAAAACTTTTTAACACCGTCAAAAAAGCCTTGCTCTTTAGGACGATTTTTCGAGCTATCTGTACCCATACTTTCATCTAACTCTTGCAGTAGTTCACGTTGACGCTCGTTAAGATTAACTGGCGTTTCGATTACTACCTTACAAATTAGATCGCCTTGGGCACCACTTCGAACAGACTTAACGCCTTTGCCACGCATACGGAACATTTTGCCCGTTTGCGTTTCAGAAGGTATTTTAAGTTTTGCACGACCATCAAGTGTAGGCACCTGAATTTCGCCACCAAGACCTGCTGTTGTAAAGCTAATTGGTACTTCACAGTATAAATTATTTGCTTCACGCACAAATATTTCATGTTCGCGAACAGATACTTGCACGTACAAGTCGCCAGATGGCGCGCCGTGCATTCCGGCTTCACCTTCACCAGTTAAGCGGATACGGTCTCCTGTATCAACGCCAGCTGGAATTTTAACTGAAAGCGTTTTAGTTTTTTCTACGCGGCCCTGACCATGACATTTGTTACAAGGGTCTGAAATAATCTGACCTTGTCCCTGACACGTTGGACACGTTTGCTGAACAGCAAAGAAACCTTGGCGCATTTGTACTTGGCCAGCACCATGACACGTAGTACATGTTTTAGGCTTAGAACCTGCTTTAGCACCACTGCCATCACACGGCTCACAACCCACCCATGTTGGTACTTTAATTTCAACTTCTTTACCACGAACCGCTTCTTCTAAGCTCAAGTCCATGTTGTAACGTAAGTCAGAACCACGTTGTTGACGAGATTGACGTCGACCACCGCCGCCACCAAAAATATCGCCAAATACGTCACCAAATACATCACCAAAATCGCCATGACCGCCACCAAAGCCGCCATGACCACCGCCACCGCCTTGCTCAAATGCCGCGTGACCATGTTGGTCATACATTTGGCGTTTTTGAGGATCGGTTAAAATCTCGTAAGCTTCTTTAACTTCTTTAAATTTAGTTTCAAGCTCTTTATCGCCTGCGGTACGATCTGGATGATATTTCATCGCTAAGCGTTTATACGCTTTTTTTATGTCTCGCTCACTCGCATCTTTGCTTACGCCGAGGGCTTCGTAATAATCGCGTTTTGACATATCTATCACACTACTCTTTTCTGTTTGCAGCGTGAGCTGCTGGATAAACCGATAAATCGCATCGATTTATCATTGAATTTTTAAACCTTAAATACATGCAAAAGGCGCGACAAGCTATTGCTCGCGCGCCTCAATTGTTCATCCTAACCTAAACACTCGATTGAGTTAAGTGTTTTGGCTAGCGAGAAGCGTTAGCAACAATTACTTGTCGTCTTTCACTTCTTCGAACTCTGCATCAACAACGTCGTCGTCTTGCTTAGCTGATTGCTCGCCTGCATCTGCTGAACCTTGCTGTGCTTTCGCTTGTGCAATTTCCATTAGTTTTTGAGACTTTTCAGCAAGAGCTTGAGTTTTAGCTTCAATCTCTTCTTTGTTGTCGCTCTTAATAGCAGCTTCTAAATCTACAACAGCCGCTTCAATCGCTTCTTTGTCTTCACTTGGTAATGCATCGCCAGCTTCTTCAATTTGCTTACGAGTACCGTGTACTAGAGCATCAGCTTGGTTACGAGCAGCTACAAGTTCTTCAAACTTTTTATCGTCTTCAGCATGTGCTTCTGCATCACGAACCATTTTTTCAACTTCTTCATCGCTTAAGCCTGAAGATGCTTGAATTGTGATTTTTTGCTCTTTACCTGTATCTTTATCTTTCGCAGATACATGTAAGATACCATCGGCATCAACATCGAATGTTACTTCGATTTGCGGTGTACCACGTTGTGCTGGGCGAATACCTTCTAGGTTAAATTGACCTAAAGATTTATTGTCGCTTGAACGTTTACGCTCACCTTGTAACACGTGAATTGTTACAGCAGATTGGTTATCTTCAGCTGTTGAGAATGTTTGCGATTTCTTAGTAGGAATCGTCGTGTTTTTCTCAATTAATGCAGTCATTACTGAGCCCATTGTCTCAATACCTAGAGATAATGGAGAAACGTCTAGTAATAGTACATCTTTAACGTCACCAGCAAGTACACCACCTTGAATCGCTGCGCCTACTGCAACTGCTTCATCAGGGTTTACGTCTTTACGTGGTTCTTTACCGAAGAAATCAGCAACTGTTTTTTGTACTAAAGGCATACGTGTTTGGCCACCAACAAGAATAATATCGTTGATGTCGCTTACTGATAAATCAGCATCAGCAAGTGCACGTTTAAGTGGCTCTAGAGATTTAGTTACTAAATCTTCAACTAGTGATTCAAGCTTAGCACGTGTTAGTTTCACGTTCATGTGCTTAGGACCAGATGCATCAGCAGTTACATACGGAAGATTTACTTCAGTTGATTGTGCAGATGACAGTTCAATTTTTGCTTTTTCAGCAGCTTCTTTAACACGTTGCATTGCAAGAGGATCCGTTTTTAAGTCTAAACCTTGATCTTTCTTGAATTCAGCTACTAGGTAGTTGATTACACGGTTATCGAAATCTTCACCACCTAAGTGAGTATCACCGTTTGTAGCAAGTACTTCAAAAGTGTGCTCGCCTTCAACTTCATCAATTTCAATGATTGATAAATCGAAAGTACCGCCACCTAAGTCATATACTGCAACAATGTTTTCGCCACGGTTTTTATCCATACCGTAAGCAAGTGCCGCAGCAGTTGGCTCATTGATAATACGTTTAACTTCAAGACCCGCAATACGACCAGCATCTTTCGTTGCTTGACGTTGTGAATCGTTAAAGTATGCAGGTACTGTGATTACAGCTTCAGTTACTTCTTCACCTAAGAAGTCCTCTGCCGTTTTCTTCATTTTTTTCAGTACTTCAGCAGAAATTTGTGGTGCAGCGCGTTTTTCGCCACCCGCTTCTACCCATGCATCGCCGTTATCAGCTTTGATGATTTTAAACGGCATAATGCCGATATCGCGTTGTACTTCTTCGTCTTCAAAACGACGACCAATTAAACGCTTGATTGCAAATAATGTGTTTGTCGGGTTAGTAACCGCTTGACGCTTAGCAGATTGACCTACTAATGTTTCGCCGTCTTGCGTGTAAGCAATAATAGACGGGGTTGTGCGATCGCCTTCCGCGTTTTCAATAACACGTGCTTTGCCACCATCAAGTACTGCAACACAAGAGTTTGTAGTACCTAAATCGATTCCAATAATTTTACCCATGAAACTTCTCCAACTTCAATATTCGTTAATACGTTCGATGACATAGTAAATAGGGATGCGCCAAACTTATTTCAACTGTAAAAATGAAAAAAAATTCATTTTTTGTGATTTATTTACAAAATAACCCTAATAATTGTAAGGAATGGTGATTTTTGCACCGCCAGAGACGTTTTTAATTACTGGTCTGACTAGTTTGGTTGTGTTATAAATTTATTAAATCGCACTATAAAAGGACATCTTCATGCATTTTGAACAATTACTTCTACAAGCTGCAAAAATTGGAAGTTCAGACAATACCGAACAATTAACTAGCACAATGCAATTTCCAGAAAACTGGTGCCAAGGCAGAACTGCCTTTGGTGGGCTCTCAGCCGCACTGTTGTATCAAGCTATCAGAGGAAAAGTATCTAATGATCGTCGCCTACTCTCACTCAGTACAAATTTTGTAGGGCCATTACTAGCTGATACTCCTTTTTCGTTATCGGTAGAAATATTACGACAAGGTAAAAGCAGCACACAAGTACTTGCCAAAGCCATTCAAAATGAACAAGTGTGTGTAATTGTACAAGCGTGTTTTGCTAAAAGTAGAGAGTCGGGTGTAAATGTGCCAGTTTCAAAGTCTTTAGGATTAAAACCGGTAGACGAGCGCCATACTCTACCTTTTATTAAAGGCCAGATGCCTGAATTTTTTCAACATGTTGATTTATGTCCTCAACAAGGTGCCATGCCATTTAGCAGCGCAGAAACTTCTCACTTAGGGGGGTGGATGCGCTTTAAGCACACCCCAGAGCAAATAACAGAAGCGCATGTAATTGCATTAACAGATGCATGGCCACCTACGTTATTACAAATGTTTAAACAACCCGCTCCAGCTAGTAGCATGTCATGGTATTTAGAGTTTGTACAAGAGCCAAACTTAACACCTGGAGAATGGCTTGGCTTTGAAGCAATCACTCATCATTCAAAAGATGGCTATGGTTTAGAAGATGGCTGTATATGGTCACAATCCGGTGAGCTAATAGCGCTTACACGTCAAACAGTGGCGTTATTTGATTGATGAATGGGTTTGGCCTTCATCAACAATTCTTTTATAAGTACCGTTTTGCTTGATGAGCGCCAAACCAATATCAAACTCAGTAGCTAAAGAGAAGTTATTAAAATAAGCAGGTCGCTCTGCTTTTGGAAATAAAGTGTAAATTTGCACAGCTTCGGGTGATTTATGTTGATTGTAGTAATAGTAAAAAATACGCTTATCTAACACAATTATATCCACCCAACCTTTTAACAGCTTATCTACTTGCGCTTTTTGATTAATAACCTCTTGATATGAGCTAAAGTGTTTAACATTACTTTTAAATATAGAAGGCAGATATGCAGTTGCATTTTGAAAAGCAAGAACGTTTTTATTAAACATGCCTTCTATTTCATCAATATTATATTTATTTCGCTTGAGTGTAATGGCTACATTTTCATAACTAAGTACCGGTTTACTTGGGTAAATACCAGGACTACTTCTTCCTGCATAATTTAAAAGTATATCCACTCCTTTATTATGCAATTGATGCTCAGCGCGTTTATTCGACATATATTGCACATTAATATTGGCAAATCCATTAGCCTTTAACGCGGCTTTGATTAAACCTAGGTGTATACCCGAGTCTGTTTTTGCAAAAACATAGGGCGGGATTGATGCGCTCGCGGCGATAATTACTTCTCGCTCTTTATTAATAGCCACAGCATTTTGCGAGAAAATAAAGAGCCACATTAATATGCAGTACAAATAATATTTCAAACGCTTCCTTTATATAACGAGCAGCTTGATGGCAGAACGCGTTGTATTAATGTATTAAATATAGCAAAATTGAAGAAATATTCTTCTTGCTTGGTATTAAATTGCAAACTGTCTGCCCCTGTTGTGATCTGATCATAGATATACCTCGCATAATCGCAAAACAAATGGCGATATGCCCACATTGTCACCATAAACTTTGCGAAGCCGATGTTAATCACGACAGTCGCATAGTTGCACTAAGCTTTAGCGCACTTTTAATGCTGCTCAGCAGTATGTTTTACCCTTTTATTTCATTTAGTAGTAGCGGTATAACTCAAACTATTACACTGCCCGACGCGGCTCGAATTTTGTTTAATTATGATAGTGAGCTGCTTGGCTTATTTATTGATTTGAGCATTATTGCCCTGCCCATGGGTTTGCTTGTTATTTTAATTCCTTTGCATCTTGGGCTTTTAAAAGCATTACCAGAGAGCATTGCAAGGCGACTACTAAAGTTCACTTTGGCGTTAGAGCCTTGGATTATGTCGGAAATATTTTTAATTGGCGTACTTGTTAGTATGGTTAAAATCATGTCGCTGGCTGATATTAGCTTCGGCACGAGTTTTTGGGCTTATGTGGGGTTTGTTATTTTATACATAGCTGCACTTGTTCACTTAAATCGCCCACGCTTATGGGCTCAAATAAAGCCTGTAAAAGTACTTGAAGGCGCAGAGCATGCTAAACGTGCAATAGATGAAAATATTAAAGCCTGCCATGTGTGCCATCAACTATGTACCGGTAATATTTGCCAGCGTTGCCATACAAAAACACACGTCAGAAACCCTTATAGCGTACAAAAAGCAGCAGCTTGGCTAATTACTTCTGTTGTTTGTTATATTCCAGCTAATGTTTTACCTATTATGCATACCACTAGCCTTGGGGATGAATCACCTTCTACTTTAATTGGTGGCGTAATTACACTTTGGAAAAGTGGCTCCTACCCCATTGCTGCCATTATATTTTTAGCCAGTGTGGTTGTGCCGCTTGCAAAAGCATTTGTACTCAGCTTTTTATGCATAATGGTAACAAGGCCTGCAAACAGACACACAAAAAGTTATACACGAATTTATCAACTGACAGAGTTTATTGGTAAATGGTCGATGATAGATGTATTCGTGGTTGCTATTTTAGTTGCCTTGGTTCAATTGGGTAATTTAATGTCAGTAACGCCAGGATTAGGCATTGTATTTTTTACAGTTATGGTAATATGCCAAATGATGGCTGCCCATGCCTTTGACCCACGCTTATTGTGGGATTCACCCAAAAATAAAAAATCAGAGAACAAAGCATGACCGAAACTGCCGAAATAACAAAAGAACCGAAAATTTCCGCTATCTGGATTATTCCGGCAATTGCGCTGTTAGTAGGCATGTGGATGCTATACCAATACCAAGCTAATAAAGGCCCTACGATTTTTATCGAAATGCCACAAGCCGAAGGCATTATTGCAGGTAAAACTGAAATAAAAGTACGCAGTGTAAAAATAGGTCAAATTGATCATGTTAGGCTATCCGACACGCAAGACAGCGTAATTGCTCGCGCGCAAATAGATAAAAATTACAACGAGCTACTGACTGACGATGCCAAAATTTGGGTCGTGAAACCACGCATTGATGAAACAGGTATTAGCGGGATGAGTACGTTATTGTCTGGTGTATATTTAGAGTTTTCACCCGGTGAAAGTAAAGAACTAAAAGAGCGTTTTAAGTTACAAGATGAACCCGCCCTCATTGGTAAAGATGTGAAAGGTGGTCGTTTTAAATTAATGAGTTACAACGCTGAAGTACTTGATGTAAGCACCGGTATATTTTTCAAAAATTATAAAATAGGGCAAATAGAAACCGCCACTTTTGATTGGGAAAACCAAGCAATGAAGTACGGCGTATTTATTAAAGCCCCTTATCAAAATCTGATCACCATGAACTCTATTTTTTGGGTGAACGCAGGAATTGAAATTGACCTATCTGCCGATGGTATCAATATTAATACGGGCTCTTTAAGCAAACTTTTAAAAGGCGGTATTTCGGTTGGTTTACCTGAGCAACAGGCCCCGGGTGAAATAGCACAAGATGGGCATAGCTTTTCATTAAGCCAAAGCTATAAAGAAGCATTAGAAGAGCGCTTTTACGATTTTGATTACTACCTAATTGAATTTGAACAATCAGTTCGAGGACTACGCACTGGTGCACCTGTCGAATACAGAGGTATGCGTGTAGGTACTGTTGTTGAAGCCCCTGCTAATGTAATTGTTAACGGTAAGCCCGCTCACTTTAGAAACCACAATACGGCCGTTCCGGTACTTATAAAAGTAGAATACGGACGCTTGTATCACGACAGTGCTTCAGCAAAAGAGTATTGGCAAGGTAGTTTAAAAGGCTGGATTGAAAGTGGTATGCGCGCCTCGTTAAAGCCTGGTAATTTATTAACAGGTGCTGTGTATGTAGATTTTGATATATACCCAGATGCACCGCAAGCACACCTAGGTAAACTTGTTCAGTATGATGTTTTTCCAAGTGTTTCTAGTGGGATAACTGTATTAGCAGATCAAGTTTCTGACGTACTTAATAAGGTAAACAACTTAAAAGTTGAAGACAGCTTGGCACAAATGCAAGCTACATTTACCGATTACCGAGCGCTTGCTAATGAAATGCGAGAGCTGCTAAGCCAAAAAGATACACAAAACTTACCAGGCGACTTTAACCGTAATTTCGAAAAGATGACAAAAAGCATGGAGCAATTTGAAGTCACTATGCGCCAATTTGATAAAACCATGGCCAGTTACCAAGCCGGTTCTGAACTTCATCATCAAATACAGCAAACATTAAAAGAGTTTAAACGTTTAAGTGAAGGTCTACAGCCTCTAACTCGCGGATTAAACGAGCAACCTAATATGCTAATTTTTGATAAATCATTACCAGCAGATCCAAAACCAAGGAAGCAATAATGAAATCGTTATTTTTAACTGTAAGTTTATTATTACTATTGGCAGGTTGTAGTTCATCAATACAAACTGCGACACAGTATTACCAGTTTGAGCAGCCTATAGGTGCATCGTCTCGAAACGTTGCAGATACAGATGCGCAACTAAGAATACAAACTGTTGTACTTAGAGGCGCTTTAAATAATTTGGGCATTGCGATGAAAATAGATAGCAACCAAATTCATGCTGCAAATTATAACCTGTGGGGCGAATCGCCGGATGTAATGCTTACTGCAACAGCCCAGCAAACACTTTTTAATGCTATGCCCAACTGGATGGTAATAAAAGGCTTACCGGTCATTACTGAACTTGATCAACAAACGTTTTATGAGCTTGAATACGAAATTCACCACTTTAATGGCGATATGCAAGGTAACGCTGATATTTCTGGGCTTTGGCGTTTATATTACACACACCCTGAAACAGGCCGACGCCTTATAAGTATTCATAACTTTTCGCAATTGGTCCCTATTGATGATGATGGCTATGACGGTTTAGTTTCAACACTTGAAGCAACATGGCTAAATATAAACCTAAATGTTGCAAAACAAATAGAACAAGCAAGACTTTAATCGTTAAGTGACAATATAATCACGGCGGTTTTATCATCATTGATAACCGCCTTGCCCTCTATTTTAAAACCCAATTTTAACAACACATTCTGCGATGCCCTATTATCTGGTGATGTTATTGCACACAGTTTTGTAATTCCAAATTCATGCTTATGTTGCAAAAGTGCGCTGGCCGCTTCAAAAACATAACCCTTTTTTTCAAAACCGCTTACAAGTGCAAAACCTAAATCAGGTTGCAGTAACGCGGCGCGTTTATAAAACCCAACAACGCCAACCACTACAGCATTATGCAAAGTAATAATGTAAGGCCCAAAGCCTTGGCGTACATGAGAAGCAATAAATGACTGATTGATGTACGACTTGGCATCATCAAGGGTATAGATTGCTTTATCACCAATATGCTCTATGAAACTCGCCTGATTAACTAGCTTAAGTAACATAGCTGCATCAAGCTCATTTGCATGGCGCAACAACAGTCGATTTGTTTTAAATACAGCGTTCAATGTAAGCTCCTTTAAAAAACTTTGTTTTGCATGTAACTTTTTGTTGACTGAAATTAAAAAGCAGATTATTTTTGCGCCGATGTTTTTACAGGCACAACAATAGCGGTTTGCACTCCTTGCACCGTCTGGCGCCAAAGCCAACGCGTTTCACTTAAGCTGCTATTTAACATAACTGTTTATGTGTCCCTCCCTCGCGTACAAAAGCAGTGACTTGGAAGATGATTTAACAACAAACTTATCATCTTCTTTGTTTTTGTATAAGCAGTTTAAAAATTAATACTATTTTAATTTTTATACATGCTTTTAATTTTGTGAATACTTAAATGCTTGAACCTTCTGCGTTAAGTTTACTGCCACCGTTGGTGGTAGTTGTATTGGCTGTTGTATTACGCCGCCCCATTTTATCTTTACTTATTGGTGCTTTAGTTGGTTTAGTTATCGCCGATCCTGCACAAGTACTTACTAACTTTGCGAGTACATCGCTAAAAGTGATGACAGACGAAACCATCGGCTGGCTAATACTTGTATGTGGTGGCTTTGGTGCTTTAATCGCGCTATTAGTTCGCACAGGTGGCGCATCGGCTTTTGGCAAGTTAGCCCTTAAATACACTAAAGGTAAACGCTCATCTTTGTTTATGACCTTTTGTTTGGGTGTAGTTATTTTTATTGATGACTACTTAAATGCGCTTACCGTGGGTGAAACCATGAAACGCATTACCGATAAATTTAAAGTGAGCCGTGAGATGCTTGCCTATGTTGTAGACTCTACTGCTGCACCAATTTGTGTACTTGTCCCTTTATCTACCTGGGCGGTTTTTTTTGGTGGCTTACTTGTAGATAACGGTATTGCTGAAGAAGGCAAAGGGATTGCGGTTTATATCCAAGCCATACCGTATATGTTTTATGCGTGGTTTGCAGTGCTTGTTGTTTTACTTGTTGTGCTGGGTATTATTCCTGCGATTGGTCCAATGAAAAAAGCAGAGCAAATGGCGCAAATTGAGCAAGCTCAAGTCGAACCAGCCCAATACAATGATGTTCAAACAGCGGATGAATATGCAGTAAAAGCCGTAGAAGAGAACTTTGAAGATGCTGATCCTAAAGGTAAATTACGTAACTTTTTGGTGCCGATTATTTTACTGGTTGCATTTACTGTTTACTTTGAAATAGACGTATACAAAGGCTTATTAGCAACAATGGCGGTCACTCTCCCGTTTTATGCTCTACAAAAATTAATGAGCGTAAGTGAAATGATTGAACGCATGCTTGATGGCTTTAAAAGTATGATCCCCGCGATTGGTACTGTTATAGCTGCGTTTATATTTAAAGATGTATGCGACTTAATTGGTTTGCCTCAGTTTGTTATTGGCAGCTTAAGCCCTTATATGACCGCTGCATACTTACCAGCCGTGGTATTTATTTCAATGGCTATTTTAGCGTTTGCAACGGGGTCTAGCTGGGGTATTTTTGCTGTATCAATTCCCATTGTTATGCCACTGGCTAATGCGGTTGATGCAAACATACCACTGGTAATTGGGGCGCTATTATCGGCTTCCTCTTTTGGTAGCCAAGCGTGTTTTTACTCAGATTCAACCGTACTCGCAGCGCAAGGTTCTGGTTGTAATTTAATGAGCCATGCCGTTACACAATTGCCTTACACGCTAATTGCTGCGGCATTAGCTGTTATAGGCTTTTTAATAATGGCTTAAATTAGCTGAATAAATAAAAACCCCAATGTATTACTACATTGGGGTTTATTTTTAGCTACATAAATAAAGCTTATTTTTGTAATTTAATACCATTGTAATAGGCATCAAGCGTTGTGATTTTAGTTTGATTTGGTAAATCGGCAAAGTCACTTTCTAAAAACTTAGTCCCGCGTAATTGCACATTTAAACGTGCAGCATTAGGGTTAAGCATTGTTTGCTTGTAGTAGTCTTTTATATCTGCAAGCGTTACTTTTTCAACTTCATCAATCAGCTTTTGCTTAGAATCAAAGGTAAAGTTTTCACGGTACCAATCGTTTATAAGTGGGCTCATTTCATCACTTAAGTTTTTAGGCTGCTCTTTAAGTGATACAAGGGTAGAGTTTTTCAGCTGCTCAAAAGTCTCTTCGCTCATGTTATCAAGTTCAACTGCGTATTCTTTTTTAAACTTATCAAAACGAGCTTGTATTTCTTTTGGTCCTTTAACTGGTGTTTGAATATACAAACCAATTGCTGAGTAATCTTCAATTGGGCGAGCTAACGCACCTACTGCGTATGCAAGTTGCTCCTCAGTACGCATTTTATCAAACGCAACTGTTCTAAAGTGGCTTTGTAGTACAGCTGCTTCTGCTTTTTGTTTGTAACCCGCAACAGGGTGAACGGTCATATCAACCACCGCTACATCGGCTACATCAATATCTTTTTGCAGTACCAGCGTTTCGCCAGGTTGTGGCAACCATGCTTTGCTTCGCGCAAATTCACTGTGTTTATGATTACTTGGTAATGTTGCACTTAACTCTTGTGCAATCGCGTCTATATCTTGCTGATTGTAGTTACCGTAACTAAATACTCGTAAATCGTTTTGTGCAAACGTAGCTGTTTTTAATTGTGCTAAGTCGGCAACACTCAGTGAGTCAGCGGCTTTAATAAGCGCATCTGTATCAAAGCCACCTGTACGCGTTAGTTTTGAATACTCGCCAAATGCTTGTGCATACGGAAACTGCTTTTGTTGATTTAATAAATTACGTTTAAAACGATCTACCGCTTGGCTAAATGCTTGTGCTGTTTCATCGGCTTTTAATCCGGTTAAAGCTTGTTTAAGCAATACATCTTGCTTATCTGTAAAACCACTCATAGATAAAACAAGACCATTACTCGGTGCTAAGCTGACGCTCATACCGGCGATTGCTGCTTCAGTACTTAACTGACTTTGTTGAAGATTGTATAAATCAGCCCAAACAGAATAAAGGACTTCTGCTTTAATATCGTTCAAACCGGGTTGAGTATTTATATAAACTTCAACAAGCCCTTTTGGCTGCTCTGCAAATTTTTGACTTGCTTGGCGCCATACTTTTACACCATTTTTATCGTAAGCAAGTTCTGGGTGTTTTTGCTCTTTAAATGCTTGCGTTTTTATTGCAAAATTTTCAGGCAATAAATTGTTTACTGTTGGTAGTGCTAACTTAAATTCGCTTGGTTTTTTCCAGCTGGCAATTTCATCATCGCTAATATCACTGATGCGGTATTTGCCGTCGTAAAAGTGTAGTTGTGAGTCTGTCTCTTCTTGCTGCGATACATACCAAATACGAAGGGTATCGGCATTTAACTGCTCAAGTACATTACTTATAGCGTCAGCGTCAAACTTTGCATAATAATAAGGTGCATTAATAGCGTGATTTAACGGATAGTCTTGCATGCTTTGCGTAAGCGAGCTTACATAATTAAATTCATCACCTTTTTCTAAAAACTTAAACTGGTTATTAAGGGAAGTACGAATCTCGTTGAAGTACTTGCTATCAACGCCTTCTTTTTTAATTAAATCGATGTACTGCATAATAGTCGCAACTATTTCGTCACGATTTTTCATGCCTTCATCGGTAAGCTCTACATTTACATTTAACGAACCGTAGTTGCCATATTGATTTGGTGCAGCTGAAGCTGAAAGCTGAGACACCCACCCTTTATCACGAAGAAGTTGCGCTGGGCTGCCCGGCATTTCATTACTTAGTAAATACGCTACAAATCGGTTTGGTTTAAGCGCAAATTCGCTATTATTATTAGCAATGGTGAAATCAAGTTGCAGCTGTTTTACATCTTCATTTGGTGCATAAAACACGCGTTTTCCGCCAGCGTTATCAAAATCAAGTTTTGCAGTCACTGTTGGTTTTTCGATATTTTTATTTTTTATGTCAGCAAAGTATTTTTGCGCTTTTTGCTCCATTTCAGCAATAGGTAGATTATCAATAAGCGCAACTTTCATAATATTTGAAGAGTAATATTTATTATAAAAATCAACTGTTTCTTTATGAAGTGAACTGTTTTCTTTATCGCCAAGGGTTTCTAGGTTACCAATTAAAAAGCGATTAGCCGGGTGATCGCCCATCATTTTACGCGCGAGTTTAAATTGTCCAAAAAAGTCCATTTCGCGGCGCATTGACCACTCTGCATTCACTGCATTTTTTTCTTTATCTGTGTATTCTGGGTATAACTTAGGCGCTTTGAAAAAGTCAGCAAAACGGTCTAGCCCTTCATCAAACGCGTCGTTATTAATTTTAAACATGTAATTAGTAATATCGAGCCACGTGTAAGCATTGTGCGCGCCACCATTTTTGGTCATAAAATCAGAATACCCTTTTGTGTCTGGGTAGCGATCTGTGCCTAAAAACAGCATGTGCTCTAAATAATGCGCCATACCTTGTTGCGACATTGGGTCGTGCAGTAAACCAACACCAACGCTTAGTGCCGCTGCTGATTTTTCAGCACCTGGATCTGACACTAAAATTACTTCAATGTCGTTTGCCAGCTTAAGTGTTTTATATTCGCGGTTATCGTTAGGACTTACAACTAACGTATCTGATAGTAAAGAGGCCTGAGGCGCCACTGAAACCGAAGCCGTATTTGAACAACCACTTAAAACTGCAAGTGCGATAGCACTAAAACCAATAATCTTTTTCATTTTTGTTTTCCATTAAAAAGTATTGCGCAAAATAGCGTGCGCCAATTCAAAGCAATATAGTTAAGCTAAACTAACATTTTCAATTAATAACTTTCTACAAAATAACGCTATTTTGTGTAACACATTGTGAAAAATGTCTTCATAATCGGATATTAGTTGGGAGTATGCCAACCTTACAAGATTAAAAATCATTCAATATCAAAAAATACGCAAATTCTAAATAATAATAAGGAAAAACAATGGAAAAAATCATCATACTTGCCATGTTTGCACAAGTTACGCTTTCACTGGTTGTCATGCTCATTATGGGTAAAAGGCGCTTTGCCGCAGCTAAAAACAAACAACTAGATTTAAGTGATTTTAAAACAATGCAATTAGATAAGGCTGGCGACACTATTAGGGTGGCAGATAGAAACTTTTCAAATCAGTTTGAAATACCTGTGCTTTTTTACGCGGGGTGTTTACTTGCACTGCAACTAAATAGCGCCAGTACACTTGTGGCAATACTGGCCTGTTTATTTGTAGCAACACGTATTGTGCACAGTGTTATTCATTTAGGTGAAAATAACGTACGCGCACGTTTTAAAGTGTTTTTACTGGGTTGTATTTGTGTGTTTTCAATTTGGCTAGCAATGGTTTGGCGAGTACTATTTTAAACAGCAAAGTTTAATAATAGTAATGTGGACGGCTGGTTTAGGCCATCCACATTACCGTTAATTTTAATTATTTAGCACGTTTTAAACGAGGTACCGCAAGTAAAAAAGCACCTAAAAGCCAAATTAACCCGCCGCCAGAACTGCTACTAGAACCTGTTGATGTGTCAGAATCAATTAACGTATTTTCAGTGACAGTAAGGCCTGCTGCTGAATTAGGATCATCATCCATTACCGCCACATTTTGAATAGTCACTAAGTTAGCACTACTAATTGTTACATCAGTACTTGCACATTGCTCAGCAGTAATATCAACCACGGGTGTTTCACCACAGTGTACTAACGCTGCAATTTTATCTAACGTTGATTGGCTTGCTGCAGTAATTTGTCCAAACACAGTAAAGCCACCATTTTGCGTATCAAGTGCTGTACTGTTGTCTGTTATATTAAAAAACCACTGACTTGTTGCGCTATTAGCATCACCCGATAATTTAGCCATCGCAATGGTGCCCTTAACATTAGAAAAAACGGGCTCATTTTCTACAGCAGGCTTTGTAGTAATCGCATCTAGCGAATCAGAAAATGTAAATCCACCACCTTGAATAACAAAGTTACTAACAGAGCGGTGAATTACTGTTTCGTTATATGAATCGTCTTGAACGTAACTTAAAAAATTTGCGACTGTTTTGGGAGTTTGCTGATCAAACAGGTTAATCTCTATGACACCTTGGCTCGTGTTCATTTCAACTACAGTAGCGGTGCTTGTAAAACTTGCTGCAGCAAGTGCTGAGCCAAGTAAAAGTTTTTTCATGTTTTATTCCTGTTGTTATATTTTTTAAATAATTAGTTAATGCGTTAACACATCAATGCCATCGGCGACTAAAATCGATTCTAAAGTGTGAGTTGATACAATTAAGACCGTGTTGATAACAAATTAATTACATATGCCATTATTTATATTCTTTTTTGCTATATAAATCTAACTATTTAAAATTAAATCATCTTAAAAGTGTGGTCACTTATTTGTTACCTTAAAAAAACACAAACAACAGGAATTAACAATGCCACACACTAAACAAACAATTTGCGACTTTGGTTTACACAAAGGTGAACCATACACAAAACTACCGGCGAGCTTTTTAACGTGGATGGTAGGTATAAACCATACTAAGCGGGAATATGCGGATGCAGAGTTAAAGCGTCGCGAAAGTGCCGCCACAAATCGATTAACTGTACCTTCTAAATAAAATGTCAATAAGTACGTTTTTTTAGCATAAAACTAGTTTAAACTACCCGCTTGATAAATTAAGTAGACCTTAATCCATAGGTATTTTATGCGTATAATTATTTTATTTTCGATTATTTTTAGTGTACTTGGATGTACATCTCCTGCTCCTGAATCAACCTCTAACAGTACTCCTACTGAATATTTAACTGTTCTTCATACTAATGATAATCACGGCCGTTTTTGGCAAAACGAAAAAGGCGAATACGGTATGGCCGCTCGCAAAACGTTAATTGACTCTTTACGTAATGACGCCCAAAAGCAAGGTCATGCCGTTTTACTTCTCTCTGGTGGTGACATTAATACCGGTATCCCTGAGTCAGATTTACAAAAAGCAGAACCTGACTTTAAAGGTATGTCGCTGATTGGTTATGATGCAATGGCATTAGGTAATCACGAATTCGATAACCCTATTGATGTTTTGAAGCAACAGCAAAAATGGGTGAACTTTCCTTTTCTATCAGCCAATATATTTGAAAAAGAATCAGGCGAACATGCGTTTGATAGCTATAAAATATTCAAAAAAAATGGCTTAACTATTGCTGTTATTGGATTAACAACAACAGACACAGCTAAAATTGGTAATCCTCAGTATATTGGCCACTTAGAGTTTAAAGACCCTGTTGACGTTACCGCAAAACTAGCTAAAGAAATAAAAGCTAAGTACAACCCTGATATTACCATTGCGCTGACTCATATGGGTCATTATGTTGATGCTAGCTTTGGCATTAATGCACCAGGTGATGTAACACTTGCTCGCTCACTTCCTGCAAACACACTTGATATGATCATTGGCGGTCACTCACAAGAACCTGTGTGTATGAGTGATACAAATGTAAATGACGATAACTTTAAACCTGGCCTTGCCTGTAAGCCAGACCAGCAAAACGGTACTTACATTATGCAAGCCCATGAATGGGGTAAGTATGTTGGTAAAGCTGAGTTTAAGCTTGAAAACGGAAAATTAACGTTACTAGACTACAAACTCATGCCTGTTAATTTGTATGTAGATAAAGTTCAAGCTGATGGCTCTACTAAAGCAGTATTAGCAAACGAGTACATTAAACCAGACCCTAAACTTGAATCTTATTTAGCGGTATACCAAGCTAAAGGCGCTAAACAAATTGAAGGTACCATTGGTGAAGTAGATGCTCGCTTAGAAGGTGACAGAAACAAAGTTCGTTACCAACAAACAAACCTTGCACGTGTAATTATTCAAGCTCAAATGGATGTAGTAAATGCAGACTTTGGATTAATAAGTGGCGGTGGTATTCGCAGCTCAATAGAGGCTGGTAAAGTAAGCTATAAAGATATTTTAAAAGTACATCCTTTTAAAAACCGCATTACTTATATGGATTGGCAAGGCAGTGATTTATGGGATTACTTAAATACAGTAACGAGCTTCCCACCGGATGCTGGTGCCTATTTGCAATACCATAAAATATCGTTTGAGCGTAAAAATAATCAGTTGGTTAATGTTTTGATCAATGGCGAACCGCTTAATAAAAATAAAACATACAGAATGAGTCTAAATAGCTATAACGCATCAGGCGGTGATGGTTATCCTGCACTTACAAATAAAAAAGGCTTTGTAAGTACAGACGAAACAGATGCTAAAGCACTTCAAGACTTTATTTCAAAAAATAGCCCTCTCAAAGCGGCTGAATTTACCCCTAAATAACCTCTAAGAATAAGAGGAAAGTAATCTAGTTACTTTCCTCTTATTTCAATATTACCTTTTTTAATATTTACCAGCCCATAACTATGCAAACGAGAACGAGAGCCTTCTCCATAGGCTTTAGGTGGGTAATATAACTCTTTTTCTTCAGGACACTCACTAAGTACTTCATCTAACGCCGCACGTATTTCACTCAAGGTTTTTTCTAGGCTATTATTAAAATTAGGTCTTTTTCTAACCGTATGACCAAGTTCGACCAACCTATAAAAATACTTGTTAGCGAGCTCTAGAAGCTCCTCTGGTACATCTTTGTTATGGCTAAGCGCTACATCATCGTTATTTGTACAATACTCTACAAGTGCTAAATAAAAGCATAATGGCTTATTAGCTAAACCCACTTTTTGCTCTGTATTACAACTACTTGATAATGTCTTATCGTTAAGATCGACTATAAGTATCAGCGGCGTAGGCTCTGCAATTGATTGATGCTGTGCATTATTAGACTGCTTATTGCTTTGTTTGATAAACGCAAACTTCACCCAAAAACTAATCAACACACTTAATACTAAAAATATAAAATAGTAAATAAGATGGCTCACTGTAAAGTCGGTTTGCTGAACGTTAAATACAACTAATACAGGTCCGTTATTAGTGCTCAAACTACGTGTTATTTGGTGTAAGTTTACAGGTGCTAGTATTTCGCCTTTTGGTGCAATAGCAACAACTTTAAGATCATTCGAATTAATGTAGCTGTTTAAGGTTTTAATGTAGCTATTAACCGCATCTTTATTCCCTGAATGCTTTAGCAGCTCATTTGATAAATCAAGTAATGGTAAGTCGAGTGCTATTTGCCTTTCTATCTGCGTTATTTTTTGTTTAGTCACTTGCTGGCTTTTTTGAATTACAGAAATATAAAACACAGAAGATAAAGTTAAAAATAAGCATAGTAAAACAAGTAGTTGTTTATATTTACTCATCACTAACTTCCTCTTTTAAGTTTACTGAGCTAGTACCGCAACTCCAAAACGATTGTGCATTTTGATAATAATGCAAACTTTGATCTTTAGACATATCAAGCAAATTTGCCTGTACTGCACATAATAAATCAGTATTGTTTTGCTGCATTTTTAAATACCATCTTGTTCCAGTAATATTATTACTCAAAGGCGTAATATAGTTTTTTGAAAAACGTTTTTCGTCACTCTCTTTCCAAAACGAAGCAATAATATCTACTTTTCCGTCGGCGAGTAAATCGCGTAATTCGTTATGAGAACTAGCATAAGTGATTTTCAAATTAGCTAAATTTATATCCAGTTCTTTAAACATTTGCTTTGGTAAAATATGCCCTGATCGGCTGGTAGGATAATCAAGCAAACCTATGCGTTTATCTAAAAAATATTGTTTAGTGACTCGAGGTTTTTCTTTAGAAGATATAAAAAAAGCCGTGTAGTCAGAAAAACCAACAACGGGCTGGTAGTTATATGTCGACTCTGCTTTAAAGGCTGCCATAATATTGTTTTTAGCCAAAATTAGGTCAGCAATTCCTTTACCCACAAACTCAAAGCTGTCTGCCGTTCTATACCCCCAATACCCTTTTACAGAGCCATATTGCTTAGCTACTACGTTATCAGAGCATAACTTTTGTGTTAATAATTTGGCTATTTTTTTTGATTGTGTAAAAACAATTAATTGGCCTTTATTACTTGTAGCAGTTGTTTGACACTCTGTTGAGGTTTCGATCATAACCGGAAAATGTAAATCATCATTGTATACACTAACTTGACCGCAAACCCACGTAACGACCAATAATAGAAACAAAAATGTAACAATTAACATTTTGTGCAACACAATATTTTTATAATCCAAAGCAATGCCACCCAAAAATAGACGATATAGTGTATTTGAACAATTTCGCTTACTTATTACAACAAGTAATTTTACCTGTTAAATATAAGAGACTGATTTTAAACGCAATTTAATAAGAAACTATGAATTTTAATAAGTCCTTCCTATCAACATTAAAAATGAGGACAATTGACCGCATTAGCTTATAGCAACCCCATGAAATATTCATTTAGGAAGTTTTAATGCATAACAATATAAAGTACTCGATATCTTCTGCGCTTTTGATTAGTGCGATATTCACAAGCACTAACTCACACGCTTGGGGTCAAAATGGCCACCGTATTGTAGGGCAGATTGCACAATCTCATATAAGCGAAACAACTAAAGCAGCAATTAAACCTTATTTAGATGGTGAGTCACTTGCGCAAATATCAACGTGGCCTGATGAAATGCGCTCTGCTCCTGGCGACTTTTGGCAAAAGCAATCATCTCGTTGGCATTATATTAATGCAGCACCAGGAAAATCTTTCAGCTTCAATCACGATCACACAAAAAACAAAGAATCTGTAAGTAATATCCTAGAAGGCATTCACTATTCAATGCAAACACTCACTGATAAAAATAGCACCTCAGATGCTAAGCAGTTCAGTTTGCGTTTTTTAGTGCATTTAGTAGGCGATAGCCATCAGCCATTTCATGCCGGTCGAGGTGAAGACAGAGGTGGTAACCGTATTAAGGTTTCATTTTTTAACGAAGAAACAAATCTTCACAGCCTTTGGGATACAAAGTTAGTTGAGAACGAGAACTTGTCGTTTACTGAATACGCTCAATTTATTGATACAAATAACAGCGAGTTAATTGCTGAGTATTTACAAAGCTCACCTAAAACTTGGGTTGAAGAATCACACAATTTAGCAACAAAAATTTATAAGTACACCAACGACGAAGTTGGGTACAGCTACATTTATAACAACACTCCAATTGTTAAAACACGCCTACAACAAGCGGGTATTCGACTAGCTGGACTATTGAACGCCTTATTTGACCCTTCTGCAAAAGAGTTAGAAACGGCACTAAAAATGACGACTGACAAATAAACAGTATTAAATTTATATAACCTACACACGGGAAATCAACATTATGACTAAGCTTCGCCTTTCGAAATTAACTGGAGCGGTAATTTTAGCTCTAGGTGTTTCTACAAGCGCAATGGCTGCTGATACTTCATCTGCAATGCGTGGTAAAATTACAACGCCTTCAGGTGGCAGTGCTGCAAACGTTAAAATTAAAGTAGTTCACCAACCAACGGGAACTATTAGCGAGCTAACTACAAACGAAAGTGGTACGTTTATCGCTAATGGCTTACGTGTAGGTGGTCCTTACATGGTTATCATCGATTCTGATAAGTTTAACGATACGACTGTTGAAAATATCTATCTAAATCTGGGTGAAACATACCGCTTAAGTTCGCAGCTTGCTCCGCTAAACATTGAAAAAATTGAAGTGTCTGGTTATAAAATTGTTCAGCAATCTGGTGGCTCAAGCAGCTCATTTGGTTCTGATACTATTGAAAATATGCCAAGCTTTAACCGCGACATTAAAGATATTGCGCGCTTAAACCCACTTGCCAGTATTAATGGTAATGGCGAGCTAACGTTTGCAGGTAGTAACCCTCGTACCAACGGTTTAACTGTTGACGGTATTGGTCAAAATGATGACTTTGGCTTGAACTTTGGTGGCTACCCTACTTCTCAGCCTCCTGTAGCACTTGATGCTATTGAACAAGTTTCTGTTGATGTATCTCCTTTCTCAGCTTCTAAAGGTAACTTTGGTGGCGGTACTATTAATGCAGTAACAAAATCTGGTACAAATGAGTTTAAGTTCTCTGGCTTTTATGAAATCTCTACTCCAGAGATTGCAGGCGATGTCGATAGCATTGTTCAAGAAGATGACCTTGATGAGCTAGGTCATAAAACTTATTCTACAAATAAAGTAGAGCCGATTAAAACTGAAGAAAGATTTGGTTTTAACGTTGGTGGCGCAATTGTTAAAGACGAACTGTTTTATTTCGTTAACTATTCAGAATGGTCAAGCGAATTAGATCTTGATTACGGCTTTGACGGCTCTGGTGCAGCCAACGAATTTAATACTTCAGAAGCTAACTATAACCGTTTCATTTCTATTTTAAATAATGAATATGGCTTGACTGATTCATTAGCAGGTGCGCCAGAAGATACAAATAAAAACCTGTTAGTTAAGCTAAGCTGGAACGCAAGTGATGACCATCGTTTAGATTTTACTTACCAATGGCAAGACGATCAAGATGAGCGTAACACTAGCACCGGTGGCGATAATATTGTACTAACATCGAACACCTACGCCTACGTAACGAAGTTCAATAACTTTTCAACAAAGCTTTACTCTGATTGGACTGAAGATTTTTCTACTGAAATTGGTGTGTCATATAAAGATGTTACCTCTGATAGCGCAACTCGCTCAAACCTAGGTAGTATTTCAGTTGATGAAGATGGTCGAAATGGCCCTTCTTACAACTTTGGTACAGATCAATATCGTCATGCTAACCGCTCTGAAACGCAAAATTTAACTTTCACACTCGATGCTACCTATTTAATGGATGAGCATGAAATAAACTTTGGTGCTCAATATGAGTCACTTCGTTTATATAACTTATTTGCTGAAAACTCTCTTGGCACGTGGAAGTTTGATAGCTTAGAAAATTTTGAAAACCGTGAAATTGGTTCTTATGATTTCTCTTATCAGAATGCTTACACTAATGATTCAGCTGATACAGCATATGATGTAAGACGTAACCAACTAGCACTCTACATTGAAGACACTTTTTATGTAGGTGACGATTTAGAAGTTACAGCAGGTGTTCGTTATGAACGTTTATCATCAGATGATAAACCAACTCTAAATGAAAATTTTGCGAATACGTATGGCTTTACTAACCAAGAAAATCTAGATGGTCTAGACATTATACTTCCTCGCGTTGGCTTTAAATACTACGTAACAGAAGCCCTTACTATTAACGGTGGTATTGGTCGCTTCCAAGGTGGTATTCCAAATGTTTGGTATAACAACTCATTCCAAAGCGATGGTATTACATTAGTATCTGCTCCTAACGATGTAATTAACGACTACTATGCAAATAACACTGCCGATATTACTCAGGTGCCTGATGAAATTAAAAACTCATTAGAACAAGGTGCTGGTAGCGTTGCTTATATCGACCCTGATTTTAAATTGCCTTCAAGCATTCGCACCCAAATAGGTTTTGAATATGAGTTTGATTCTGAACTATTAGGTGATGGCTTTAAATGGCAAGCAGAGATTGCTTATCATAAAAAAGAGAATGAGGCGGTATGGCATAATACATCTATTAACCCAATCGGTATTGCAGCTGATGGTGAACGCGTCATAAATGAAACTATTTATAGTGGTTCTTTAGCTGATAACGCTGACATAGAAATGACGAATTCATCTGATGATGGACGTTCAATTATTATTTCAACAGGTATTGCTAAACAGTGGGATAATGGCCTGTTTGTATCGGCAAGCTATGCTCACCAGGATGTTACCGAGTCATCAGCCGGTTCAGCTTCTCAAGCGGAAGGTAACTACAAGCATAATATTACAGTAAATCGTAATGAAGATATTGCAGCACGTGGTTTTTACGAAGTTGAGCACAGCTTTAAAATCAACTTAGCATATAACACAGAGTTTTTTGAAGGGTATGCGACTAAGTTTAACGTGTATTTTGAACGTCGTTCAGGTCGTCCATTTAGTTATACAATGAACATGTATAAAGACAGTGATTTGGGTGATACGAGTAGTTTCTTCAGTAATGGTGCTTACTTACCATATATACCTACAGGTGCTGATGATCCAAATGTAAACTGGGATGAATCAGGTATGACTTGGGCTGAGTTAGAACCATTACTAGAGCGTGCTGGTATATCTCAGCGTGGTGGTATTTTAGGTAAAAATACAGCAACTCAACCTTGGGTTACTACGATGGACGTTAGCATTAAGCAAGAAATACCAGGCTTTGCTGAAGGTCACACTGGTGAGGTTTATCTAATGATTGATAATTTCGCAAACCTTCTAAACAGCGACTGGGGTGTAGAAAAACGCTTAGGTTACTCTAACCAAACTATTTATGACTTTGGTGGCCTTGATGACCAAGGCAGATATAAAATAGACAACAGCTTTGGCGGTGCAGATGTGCGTAATTACTCACAAATCAATTCATCGTCATCAGCTTGGCAGGCTAAAGTTGGTATTAGCTACAAGTTTTAAGCCTTAATAGGTAAGTAATAACACATTAAGTTAATTGTTAACAAAACCCATTGCAAATTTGTAATGGGTTTTTTGTTTTTCACACCCCAATTTCACATGTTTGTCATAAAGCCCACGTAATATATACCCCGATATAGAGTTATTGCTCAAAAAAACACTCAAATAGACAAAAATAGTACTATTTATTAAAAATATATTGCAGTTGTATTTTATTTGTAACGAATAAATAAGGTACACTAGTAACGGATTTTGAATAAATGAACTTTAACTGTTTATTTTGAAAAATTTTAAAATAAAAATATAAAAATTTAATTAATAACTACACGGGAAAATTAAATGAAAACTCAATTACGCAAAACAGCTCTTTCACTTGCTATTGCAGCATGTGTTGGTGTAAGTGGCGCTGCAATGGCTAACGAAACGACCTCTGCAATTAAAGGTCAAGTAATGGGGCCTAACGGCAACCCAGCAGCCGGCACTAAAGTAACAATTTTACACGTACCTTCTGGATCAGTAAAAACAACTGAAGTAAATGACGCTGGTTATTTTACAGCTAAAGGCCTGCGAGTTGGCGGTCCTTATAAAGTAATTGTTGATTCAGATGTATATGCAGACCAAGAATTCAATAACATTATTCTTAATATTGGTAACGATTATCCAGTAAACGTTTCTCTTGAGTCACAATCAAGCATGGAACAAATCGTAGTTTCTGGCGCGCCAATTAGCTCTATGTCTGGCGGTACTGGTCCGGCGTCTACTTTCACACTTACAGATCTAGAGAATCAGCCTGCTATTAACCGTGATTTAAAAGATATCATTCGTGTTGATCCACGAGTAGCAATAGATGATAGCCGCGGCACTATTAACTGTGGTGGCGGTAATCCAAAATTTAATAGTTTAACGCTAGACGGCGTTCGTATGAACGATAACTTCGGCTTAAGCTCAAATGGTTACCCTACTATTCGCGCACCTTTTTCTTTTGATTCAATTGAGCAAGTAGCTGTAGAACTTGCACCATTTGATGTTCAGTACGGTGGATTTACAGCGTGTAACATCAATGCTGTAACTAAATCTGGCGGCAACGAAATTCATGGTGGCGTGTTTTTCGATTACACAAATGATTCAATGAAAGGTGATAAAATTGAAGGCGAAGACGTTGATAACGGTAGTTATAATGAAAAACGCTACGGTTTTAATGTTGGCTTACCTCTAATTAAAGATTCATTATTTTTATATACTTCATATGAAAAGCTAGAAGGGGTAGCACAATTCAATTATGACCCTTTAGGTTCAAGTGTTTCTGAAAGCGACTTAGCTCGTATCCAACAAATTTCACAAAATGTGTATGGTTATGATGCAGGTACCACTCCTTCGAGTGCACCTGTAGAAGATGAAAAAATATTAATTAAATTAGATTGGAACATTAACGATTCTCACCGTGCTAACTTAGTTTATAACTATAATGACGGCTTTACATTATCTCAATCAGATACTGGTTCAACTCGCCTATCGTTAGATAGTCACTTTTATGAGCAAGGTGCAGAATTTACTTCAATCATCGGTTCAATATACTCAGACTGGAATGACGATTTTTCAACTGAAGTTCGTTTAGGTAAATCGGAACTAGATGCACGTGTTGAATCACTTGATGCTGCAAGCAGCTTTGGTGAATTCCAAGTAAACACATCGGATGGAGGTCGAGTATATTTAGGTCCAGATGATTCTCGTCAATCAAACGATTTAAATTACGATACAACTACATTTAAACTTGCTGGTACTTACTACCTTGACCAGCACACGATAACAGCTGGTTACGAGTATGAAGAGCTAGAAGTATTTAACCAATTCGTTCAACACACGCAAGGTGAATGGAGTTTTGCAAGTATTGATGATTACGAAGCAGGAATTGCAAGTGCAATTTTCTACAATAATGCCGCAGGTACGAATAATGCTGCAGATGCCGGCGCTAGCTTCTCATATGCTCAACATACTTTTTATATTCAAGATGAATATAGCTTCTCAGACATTGATGCATCACTAACGTTTGGTCTTCGTTACGACAGTTACACTAGCGATGACAAGCCTACTTTAAATGAAAACTATACTGCACGTTATGGTTTCAGTAACCAATCAACATTTGATGGTGTGGATTTAGTTCAACCACGTATTGGCTTTGAATGGTATGCAACTGATGCACTTGAAGTTCGCGCAGGTTTGGGCTTATTTTCAGGTGGTAATCCGAATGTGTGGTTATCTAACTCATATTCAAACGACGGCATCACAAATATTAGCGCAAATCAGTTTGGATCTATTGATTTATTTGCTACACCAAATGTGAATGGTGGAAAACCAGGTTTTGATGTACCACAATCACAGTTTGATAAAGTAGCTAACACAGTAATTGGTTCTGGAGATAGCTTTACGAACGCCGTAGCTTCTGATTTTGAAATCCCATCGGAATGGAAATATTCAGTAGGGGCTACTTATACAACAGAAGACGAATATGTAATCTCATTAGATTATCTCTACACCAAAAAGCGTGATGCAGCAACGTTAATGGACCAAGCCCTTACTGACAGTGGTACTACTACTTTTGATGGTCGTCCAATTTTAACCTCTATTGAAGGACGTGACGGTGATTTACTTTTAACAAATGTTAATGGTGACAGTGGTGAAACTTCAATTATCTCTGCAGCTGTAAGCAAAGCATTCGATAACGGTATTAAAGTACAACTATCATATGCTTATACAGATGCTGATGATGTTAACCCAATGACAAGTTCAACAGCGAGCTCTAACTACGGTAACTTGGCAACGTCTAACCCGTTAGATCCTGGTGTATCTTCATCAGATTATGAAATACCTCATCGCTTTACATTAAACCTTGCTTACACACATGAATTTATCGATGGATATAGCACTCGCTTTAATTTATTTGGTGAAGCATACAAAGGCTTGCCTTACAGCTTCACATTTAATGGTAACGATGAAGATACATTTGGTGATTTTAATTCAAATGATTCTCGCCAACTACTTTATGTACCGTTAGTAAACGATCCTAACGTTGTTTATAACATGTCAGCAGATGAGATTAATGAATTTAATGAGTTCATTGCATCTGAAGGATTAAAACGTGGTGAAATTTCAGGTCGTAACGCGCAAAACTCTGATTGGTTTGTTAAGTTTAACTTTAAGCTAACTCAAGAAGTACCTGGGTTCATGGATGGCCATAAAGGTGAAGCATTCTTCGTAATCGATAACTTAACTAATATGTTAAACGATGATTGGGGTGTACTGAAAAAAGGTCCTTTCGTTGGTGCTCGTATGATTTCAACAGATATTGATGACCAAGGCCGTTACGTTTATTCAAACTTTAACGGGAATAACGCAAGCACCACAACTCAACGTGATGCATCTCTTTGGGAAATGCGTGTAGGTGTTCGTTACACTTTCTAATTTAGAACTGTAGCCTAAAACATCTTTTAAAAGCCCACTTTGGTGGGCTTTTTTATGTCTTTAATTTGTTATTTAACTTTTCAAAAATACCCACTAACACTTCGTATTCTTCGTTGGTTAAAGTATTCAGTAATTGTTTTTCCCAATTCAGTGCATCGGGTGCTATTTGCTCATATAAGCTTTGACCTACTTTACTCAGTACAAGTAAGGCCGCGCGTTTGTCTTGTGCATTTAACTCACTTTTCACTAAACCTTTATCTATTAAAACTTTTACCGCACGCGACACTGTCGACTTGTCCATATTTGCTTGCGTGCATAAATCCTTTGCGTTGCTCTGACCATATTGCGCTAAATTAGCAAGTATTCGCCACTGCGGAATATTTAAACCGTATTTAGTTTGATAAACCTCGGCAAAGTCATTACTTACACGTGTTGCTACATTCGTTAATTGATAAGGTAAAAACGTTGCTAAATCAATTTTCATTTTTAGTTATCCCAGCTTTATAAGGCTTACTTTAGTGTTCATTAATATTTACACGGATGCGTAGTTGCACATTTGATATTAGTCTCACTTGAGAGTATCTTAACTGAAATAAAAATAATATTAAACCAACCCCCTCTCACAGGAGTCAGTAATGGCGACACAATTAAGTTATATGACCGGTTTTGGTAATGAATTTGAAACACAAGCGCTACCCGGTGCACTGCCAATAGGACAATTTAGCCCACAAAAAGTTAAATACGATTTATACACAGAGCAATTTAGTTCGACTGCATTTACGGCTCCTCGCGCTTCAAATCGTCGCACTTGGTTTTACCGCCTTCGTCCGTCTGTAGTGCAAGGTGATTACCAAGCAATTGATAACGGCCTAATAAGAACAGCCCCAATCACTGAAGCCGTAACACCACCAACAATGCTACGTTGGAATCCTATTGATATGCCTTCACAGCCTACTGATTTTATTGATGGGTTAGTAACGATGGCTGCTAATGGCAGTGCTAATGGGCAATCTGGTATTGGCATTCATGTATATGTCGCTAATCAGTCAATGCAAGGGCGTTACTTTTGCAATGCCGATGGCGAAATGTTGTTTGTCCCTCAGCAAGGTGAGTTATTAATTCACACCGAGTGCGGTAAGTTAAGCATTAAACCAGGTGAAATTGCTGTAGTTCCCAGAGGAATTAAGTTCTCTGTTGATTTAATTGATAATACAGCCCGTGGTTATATTTGTGAAAATTATGGCCATGCGTTAGAGCTTGCAGAGCGAGGACCTGTTGGTGCAAACGGTTATGCCAACGACAGAGACTTTCAATACCCTGTAGCGGCCTTTGAAGATAAAGAAGGTGACTTTGAGCTTGTTTCTAAATTTAACGGTAATTTATTTAGCTGTGAAATTAAGCACTCTCCTTTTGATGTGGTTGCATGGACGGGTAATAGTGCGCCCTATAAATACGACTTATCGCGTTTCAATGTAATAAATACAGTGAGCTTTGATCACCCCGATCCTTCTATATTCACTGTACTAACCTCTCCTTCTGCTACTGAGGGTATGGCAAATGTCGATTTTGTGATATTTCCACCGCGTTGGATGGTAGCCGAAAATACATTTCGCCCGCCGTATTATCACCGCAATATTATGAGTGAATTTATGGGCTTAATTGAAGGTGTGTATGATGCAAAAGAGCATGGTTTTGTACCTGGTGGCGCAAGTTTACACAATTGTATGTCGCCACATGGACCTGAAGCCGACGTATTTGAAAAAGCCTCAAACGCTGAGCTTACACCACAAAAATATGAAAACACATTGGCCTTTATGTTTGAGTCGCGCTATATAATTTCACCGACAAAATATGCATTAGAAGGTAAAGAGCGCCAACCAAATTACACCGATTGCTGGCGCACAATTAAAAAACAATTTACAGGTTCACAGGATTAATTATGAAATTATACAGCTACTTTCGCTCATCAGCGGCTTATAGAGTGCGTATAGCGCTTAACTTAAAAGCAATCGATCATGAACTTGCTATTGTTAACCTTTTAAAATCGGAGCAGCTTGGGAAAGAATACTTAGCGACTAATCCGCAAGGCTTACTACCGGCACTTGAAACCAATGATGGTGTTTTAGCACAATCGCTTGCAATACTTGAGTGGCTAGATGAAACTTATCCGCAATCGCCATTAATTACAGGGACTGCGTGGCAAAAGTCGCAAATAAGAAACTTAAGCTTTGCCATTGCTTGCGATATTCATCCTGTTAATAATTTACGCGTGCTGAAGTATTTATCAAACGAATTAGGTGTTGATGACGAGGCTAAAAATAAATGGTATCGACATTGGATAGAAGTGGGTTTTGAAAAAATAGAACTGATGCTAAACGAAAATAATGGCTACTGCTTTGGTGACCAACCAACACTTGCTGACATTTGTTTAGTGCCGCAAGTATTTAATGCAATTCGTTTTAACGTAGATATGAGCGCTTATCCAAAAATTGCAGCCATTTACGAACATTGTAATAAATTAGCTGCATTTAATGACGCTGCACCGCAAAATCAACCCGATGCAAATTAAGCTAATTTAGATTAACTTTGTAGCGCGCTATGAATAACCGTAACGTGCTCAATTAAATCTAAGCCCAGATCAGTTAAATATCCGCCATCTGGGCTATCTATAATCCCTTTTTCAAATAAACGTTGCGCTGCGCTAAGTAAGCTTGGCTCTGCGTCTGAATGTAATTTAATACCCTGCATTTTACTGTCGCGAGGAAACTTTGCTAATAGTGTGAATTCTTCGATCATTGTTTGATTAAATTGCATTGTGTGCACCTTTTTATTGTTATGTGAATAACTAAATTTATACTTAAAATCACTTTGTGTACTTTACACTAGCACGTTTTTTAGCTTAATGTATTATTTTTAACCCTCCCTATTTAAAGGCCTCTAATGCGTAACTTTTTAATTCTATGTTTTTGTTTTAGCAGCTTATCGTATTCAATACTTAGTGAAGCAACAACGCTAAAAACCCATTCAATTATTGATGCAAACCAGTTTGTAAATGAAGAAGCTAACTGTTGGTACGACAACAAACGCTATAGCGAAGGGGCATTAATACAAGTTCACTCTTTTACACTTTTGTGTGGTGCTAAAACACCCCAACACAGTAACAGCCAACTCATTTGGCTTAAAATAGATAAGCAAGGTAATGCTATTTACCCAACAGCTCCTAAAACAATCACTGTGAATTAGCGCTAAAAGCTGATTTAAGCTACAATGCATGCAGTTTAAATAAGTAGTATGGCTATGAATAATCAACCTAAAAACCCTCTACATGGGGTAACATTAGAACAAATACTTGTTGAGTTAGAACAACGACTTGGCTGGAGAACACTTGGCGAGCAAGTAAAAATTAAATGTTTTACTGATCAACCCAGCATTAAATCGAGTTTAAAGTTTTTGCGTAAAACGCCTTGGGCTCGCGATAAAGTGGAAGCACTTTATATTCACACTATAAATAATAAGCCTATTCGTAGACCAAAAAGTGCACCAAGAGAAACATCTTCTCAAGCGCCGGATACAACAGGGTTTGTTTGGCCATCAATTAAAAAGTGATGTAAAAAAAGGAGCTAATTTAGCTCCTTTTTTGATTATAACTAACGCGATTTATTGCTCTTTGCAAATCACATTTAATGAAGCCGGCTCAATAGTAATAACTAGTTTTTGAGCGGTTTTAACTTCACCATCTAGTACGTACTTAAGCTCTCCTTCACCTGTAACCTCTACTCTTTTGGCATTTGTATGGTGAGAGTTTATAGCTAAATGTGTTTGCGTTAAGCTACTAAACATCAGCTCTGCAATACTTAGTACTGTGGTTGAATCTTCATTATTTGGTGTTAACCAATTTATATCGAGTAGCCCGTCACTATGATCAGGTTGCCCGCCACCTTGAGCCAATAACGTTGTAAAAGGCGCTGCATTGGCCACAATAAAACTATTAGTACATATTTCTTTTGGCTCATTATCATCGAGTTTTACTTTAAGTAACTGCGATTTTTGCTCGCCAAACGCCTCAAAAAAACCATTTAAATAGGCAAGTTGCCCCGACTTATTTTTCGACTCTCTATCTGCTTTTTCTATCATTGATTGCTCAAAACCAATACCCGCGAGCAGTAGTACTAATTCATTATTACAATAAGCAGTATCTATTATGCTTGTTTGACCATCTATAATTAAGTCACAAGCCTGTTCAACAGGAATAAATTTAGAGGTAATACCCATCAATACATGCGCAAGGGCGTTTGCAGTCCCCATAGGGATGATGCCTAGTTTACATTGTGTATTTACAAGTACGCTTGCAACTTCGGCCACCGTACCATCTCCCCCGCATGCGATAATAATATCCGGATTTTGCGCAATTTCCTGTTTAGCCAGCTCAATACCGTTAACTTCTTTTGTAGTAGTGAGTACTTTCAGATCGTAATAATCCGATAGCCGCGCAACAATTAAGTGCTCTTTTTCTTCCCATAATCGTGTACCAGATACAGGGTTTGCAATTAAAACGGCTTTGTTTTTAATCAGTAATTCGCCTTTTTTATGTCGCTTAGCTAAATGGCGAAGTTGATGCTTATTTAAATTTGCGGTTTCGCGGGTTTCTTTTATTTGTGCAAGTACTTCATGCACATCTGCATTTTTGTTTTGGCTCAGTAAATAAGCCGCCATGACAAAAACAGAGCGCCCACGCCCTAAAGCACAATGAACGACTACGCGATGGTCTTCTTTAATATGGTGATGAATCCAATTAATAGCCTGATTTAACTGAGAATGGGTAGGAATACTATGATCGAGCACCGGAATGTTTAAATAATTAATATTCTCTTGTGTTGAACTCCACTCGAGCCCGTCGAATTCACACGTAACATCTAAAATCGCCGTAATCCCGTTATCTTTTAATGTGTCTATATCTGAGGGAAATAGTCGGCAAGCTAAAAATAGGTTTTCGTTTATTTGTTGAATGGGCGGCACTTTATCGCGCTTACGTGACCAGGCATTATAAATTTGCACACCGAATAAAAATGGCACAAACGCCCACCGTATATAAAATGGGATCACCCCATTTTCACGCTTTCTAAATATTTTTGCTGTATTAAAAATATACGCGGTACTCACTAATAAAAGTGACAGCGCAGTCCAATAAAAAACAATAGCAAAATAAACAGAGTTCACTTCCCAACCAATAAAAATAAGCAGTAGTGCTAATAGTGAATAACTAATTGCAGCCCACATAGTCTCTCCTTTGTGAAAATAATGCCGATTTATAATCTTAATTTAAACGGCTTTAAGTAGTCTTTTGCAAATATCACGCCATATAAATGCCATTTAAAATTCAAACGCGAACAGTAGGCCATTGATATCTATAGTAATTAATAAACTAAAATCTACTACAGACCGCTCTTTGTGCATTTTTTACAAACATGTGAATAAATTATACTTACACGTCTAAATTTCAAACACTGATCGGTTATTGCTTGTACTTACGTATAAAGCAGCTAATCTAAAAGGCAATTAAATTTTTTGCATCCAAATCACACTCTCAACCGTTTACTCAATGATAATAAGAAAAACAGGACCCCTATGGATAACGATGATTTACTCCCTCTTTTGTGCGCAACAGCACAAGGAGACAAAAATGCTTTCTCAAGTTTATATCAACAAACTAGCGGCAAACTTTTTGCTATTAGCTTAAATATGCTCACTAACAGGGCTTATGCAGAAGAGGCACTACAAGACGCTTTTATAAAAATTTGGCATAACGCATCTGAATATAACGCCTCTAAAGGCACCGTTATTAGTTGGATGATAAGTATAGTCAGATACAGAAGTCTTGACTCACTTCGCTATCACAAAGTACGAAAAGAGCAGTCGTTAGGCGATGACGAATATGAAAATGAAAGTGTTGACGTTAATTACGATGAAGAAACGAAACTGGTCAATTGTATCGAACAGCTTGAGCCGCAACAAAAACAAGCTATTCACTTAGCTTATTATAAGGGGCTGAGTCATAGCGAGTTAGTCGATCATATAGAAACGCCTTTAGGTACAGTTAAAAGCTGGATCAGGCGTGGGCTTATGCAGCTACAAAGGTGTTTAACATTATGAATTATAATAAACCCGAACTATTAGACGCGCTTGCTGGGCAGTACGTGCTTGGCACACTTAGAGGGCTTGCCCGAAAGCGTTTTCAGCGTCTGTTACTTAACTCAAATCAAACACGTGAAGCAACAAATATGTGGGAGCAAAACCTAAACAACTTAGCAAGTGCTATTTCACCGCAAACGCCACGTGACGATGTATGGGTAAATATACTACAGCGTATTGAAAACAGACCACAAACAAGTAAAACAGTCATACATACCAAGCCTTCAATTTGGCGTACATGGTCTTTTGTGGCAACTGCCGCATGCATTGTTTTAGCCTTTTTGGTTATTCAGCCTAGTACCAATGTTATGCAAACTCAGCAAATTGCTTTGGTTCAAAATCAAGATAAACAATCATTGTGGTTTATTGATGTAAGCGAGCAAGGGCTCTCAATTAAAGCTAGCAGCCAATTGGTTGCTCAAACTAATAAAGATTATGAGCTGTGGATGATTTTAAAAGGTCAAGATGCACCTATTTCATTGGGTTTACTGCCCAAGCAAGGCAGTAAAATATTATTTAAAGATAACCGCTTCAACGCAAGTGATATCGCATTGTTAGCAGTGAGTTTAGAGCCTATAGGTGGCTCACCAAATGGCTCTCCCACTGAAGTGCTTTACACCACAGAGCTGGTACTTTTATAACCCGACTATTATGACCAAAGTTGGCTGCTTACACAAAGCAGCCAACCTACTTTTAAACTTTTTAACAAAAAATAAAATAATTTAACTTTTTTGCATCCAATTTAAATCTCGCCCCGTTATTAGCTATGACTTCAATCAAAATTAAAGGACAAAGTCATGAAAGCTTTAACTCCATCAATACTCGCAGTAGTAATATGTAGTACGTTTGTAAGTGCACCAAGTGAAGCATCTAGCCACAGAGAAGCGCCAAATATAAGCCGTTTCCCGACTTTAGATTCAACCGATTTTTATGTATTTAATAGTTACGAGCAAGGTCGTGATGATTACGTCACATTAATTGCTAATTACATCCCGCTGCAAGATGCATACGGCGGTCCTAATTACTTTGCAATGGACCCAGATGCTACTTACAGCATTCATATAGATAACGACGGCGATGCTGTTGAAGATATTACATTTGCGTTTAACTTTAAAAACATGCTTCCTAATGATAACCAAGGTGTGCAATTAACTGTTGGACCTGAAGGTAATCAACGCACCGTGTCTGTACCGCTTAAAAATGTAGGCGGTGTATCTGCCGGAGATAACAGCGCTGCAAATTTTAGCGAATCATACACAATAAGCATGATAAGCGGCGCGCAGCGTACTGGCGAAACAACGGTATTAAATAACACTGCATCAAACTCCAGCACATTTTCTAAACCGCTTGATTATGTGGGTAATAAAACATTTGGTTCAATGAGCGATTATCAAACTTATGCTGACCAATTTGTGTATCAGGTTTCAATTCCTAACTGTGAAAGCATGGCACAAGTTTTTGTAGGGCAACGTAAAGACCCATTTGTAGTTAACCTAGGTAAAACATTTGATTTAGTAAACTATGTACCTGTAGAGGGTGATAGCGCCCCAGGTGCTGGTGACGGCGGTGGTTTTCCTGGTGGCATAACACAATCAGCTGATAACGACGACCTTGCAGATAAAAACGTAACCTCAATCGCTATCGAAATACCTAAAAGCTGTATTGTTGGTGAAGGTAATGGCGTAATAGGTTCATGGACAACAGCAAGCCTCCCTCAAGCTCGCGTATTAAATCCTAATGCTAAATTTGCTAATAATGGTGTTAATGGTGGTGCTTTAACACAAGTTTCACGCTTGGGTAGCCCGCTTGTAAACGAGCTTGTAATTGGCATTAAAGACAAGGACACATTCTCCACTGCTCACCCTAAAGATGATGCACAATTTTTAGATTATGTATCTCACCCAGCACTACCAGAGTTATTAAACATTTTGTTTAAAGATGCTGTTAATACGACCCTTGGCGCAAACTTAGAAACACTGGCACCCACAAACTTCCCGCGTACTGATTTAATCACTGCATTTTTAACAGGTTTTGCAGGCGTTAATCAGCAAGCAACTGTAACACCTTCAGAAATGCTGCGTTTAAATACAGGCATTGCAGCAACAGCGCAAGCTGATCAATCTGCATTTGGTGTAGCGGGTAATGATTTAGCCGGCTTCCCAAATGGTCGTCGCCCGGGTGATGATGTGGTTGATATTGCACTACGTGTTGTGATGGGTCGTTTATGTCATCCTATCCCTGTAAATGGTGAAGACACTGATTTAGGACTTTGTGCACCAGAGGATGCTAATACAGGCACAGTGCCATTTACAGACGGCGCACCTATTGATGCAACAATGATGGACTCAACATTCCCATACCTTGCAACACCACTTGCTGGCTCTAAATAAGGAGTAAAATAATGCGTAATTTAAAAACTACCCATATTTGTGTTCTCCTCAGTGCATTAATATTGGGAGCATGTAGTAGCGATGATGATAAAAAACAGCCTACACCGGTTGTAAACACAGCGCCGACCGCAAGTGATGCAATGCTAACTACACAAACTGAAGTAAGCATTACCGATATGCTTAGCGCAACCGACAATGATGGCGATTCGCTTACTTACTCATTAACAAGTGAACCAACTCTTGGAACTGTTACCGTTAATAGCGATGGTAACTTTACCTATACACCAAATAAAGAAGTGACAGGTTCAGATAGTTTTATGTTTGGTGTAAGTGATGGCTTTAATTCGCAAGTAACTGCAACAGTAAACATTACAATTGACGCACTACAAGTCGACTTTGCTCAATTTGCAACCGATGCATTTAATCAAGCGCCAAATGCAGAGCCGTTAACTGTTAACGGTCGGGTGTTTACAAACACAGATACCGATGTTGATGGATTAATTTCAACAAACGGTAACTAACCAAGTAATTAAGCTGACAGGCCATGGATGGCTTTTTTCAAAGGATATTTATAATGCATTTATCAATTTTTAAGTCCGTCGCATTTATTACTTTATGCCTAACGACCTTTGCATTAAGCGCTGCGCCTTTTACCCCAAAAGATGATGCAGTTATTGCCAAAAGTAATTCAACGCTTAGTGCTTCTCTGTCTGTTGAGGAGATAAATACATTAGTCACTAACAGCCAATATGTAGGCCAAACAGAGCGTTTACAGGGGCTACTTAAAACCCGTTTAGCCCAGCTATATAAACAAACACCCTCATCTCAAATTGGTTACTTATATGCTCGCGTTTTACAAAAAGAGCACCTTTTTGACGAAGCTATTGATATTGCTAACAACGTTTTGATTGGAGAGCCAAAACATAATAATAGCCATTTATTGCTAGCCAATATATTTATGACTCAAGGTAAGTTCGCACAAGCAAAAAAACACTGCGTAGCCTTAATTGGGCAAGTAAGCACTATTACTGCTAGCACCTGTGTACTTGATGTACAAAGCCAACATGAAAGCGTTTTAGACAGCTACCAAGCATTAGTAAAAATTATAAATAATAATCAAACTAGCCTAGCTACAAACCATGTTTTAAGTGAAATGAGCTACCGTTTAAATAACTACAAACAAGCATTGTCTCACTTACAAAGTGTAGATTTAGTTCAAGCCCCTGTGAGCCTTATTGTTTTATGGGCCGATATTCAAATTGCTCTAAATCAACCACAACAAGTATTAAATACATTAAGCGTACTGCTACCTGATAAAAGTAATTTAGAGGATGCTATTTTGTTAAGACTTTCAATCGCAGAAAAAAAACTAAATAAACGCGATAAAACATGGCAAAATACAATGGCGCAAAGAGTTACACTACGAGAGCTTCGTAAAGATTCTTTTCATGCAAGTGACTTAGCTAAATATTACCTTGATGTACAACCAAATCGCGAAAAAGCACTTTACTGGGCTCATATTAATTGGCAACAGGCTAAAATGAGCACCGATGAGCAATTACTTACTCAAGCAAAAGCGATGCAACGAGACACACTATGAAAACGCCTTATCTATTTATACTCACTTTAATGCTGTGTATTTTTTCAACTTACAGCTTTGCCCATCAACTAAGTACAAGTTATATAACCTTAAATAGCGAGAACAATAACGACACCAACAAAAACCAATACACGGGTACCTGGCAAATTAATATAGCCGACTTAGAGCACGCAGTACCTCTGGATTTAGATAAAAACGGGCAAATTTCGTGGGCAGAAATAAAAGCAAAACGCAGCTCAATTAATAACTTCATTGAAGAAAATTTAAATATCACGCAAAACGCGCAATCATGCCCTTTAAAAAGTGAAGGTATCTATCAGCTAGATAACCATTTTAACCAGCCTTATTTGGTGATTCCGCTGCAGTTTAGCTGTGATGACAATGAAACAATCTCCCTTTCCTATTCTGCTTTTTTTAAAACCGATGCCAATCATAAATCCATCGTAAATATAAACGGTGTATCTCGTGTATTTAATATCAACGAGGCACAACAAACGTTCAGCTTTGAGCAAACAAGTTATTTAAGTACCTTTAATCAATACGTGTATCAGGGTGTTTTACATATTTGGATTGGTATTGATCATATTTTATTTTTAATCGCCCTGTTACTTACCTGTGTTTTAAAGCGCAGCGATAAAGCATGGCAAGGTATTAGCTCTAAAAAACAAATTATTAAACACACAGCATGGATAGTAACCGCGTTTACGCTTGCGCACTCTATTACGCTTACCGCAACAGCTATGAGCTTAGTCTCACCAAATAGCCGCTGGGTAGAGCTTGGAATTGCTATATCGGTTTTATTTGCAGCATTAAATAATGTGTGGCCGCTGATACTTCGTTTAGGTTGGCTTACTTTTGCTTTTGGTTTACTACATGGTATGGGATTTGCGAGCGTACTTGGCGAGCTTGGCCTGTCGAGCGACTATCAACTGCTCAGTATTTTGGCGTTTAATTTAGGCGTCGAAATCGGTCAACTTAGTATATTACTGATAGCCTTACCAATACTCATTTATGTACGACACTACACTTGGTATAAAAAGTGGTTAATGCCAATGGGCTCCGTTGCTATCGCAATCATTGCACTTCAGTGGTCAATCGAGCGCTTTTAAATAGACTAAAATAAAAAAGCTAGCCAAAATATTGGCTAGCTTACTTTTGGTTATTTATTTTGAGCGTTACTGCGCTTCATCAAATGGCATCAGTAATGTTTTCATTGCAGGGCGAAGTGCTATTAGTACCGTTTCTTCGGTTAGCTCAGGGTAGAGTAACTTTCTGAGTAATAACCCCGCCATCATCGAAAAAATAACGTTAATTCGGCTTTCAAGTTCACGCTCATCAATGTCTTTGAGCGCACTTCGCTCGCTTGTTAAAAGCTGTCTCATGCGCCCTCTTGCTTGAATATCGGTTTCACGCAAGAGAGTTGCTACTTTAACATTTCGACCTGCTTCTGCCATCATGTCTAAATCAATAACACACGAGCCTGTGTCCATGTGCCTTTGCACACCAATATTTAAGCCATCTAAAAGAGCCGCTAAAACATCACCAGGGTGATCTTCAAACTTTTGAAAGATGGAGAACATTTCTTCCATGTCTTTTTCAATAATGCTTTCTATAATCGCCTCTTTGCTTTCAAAGTAATTATAAATATGGCCTGCACTCATCCCTGCCGTTTTAGATATTTCAGCCATACCTGCACCGTGATAACCTTTTCGGCGAAAACACTCTGCAGCAGCTGTTAATATTTGCTCACGCCTAGCCAGTGCTATCGCGGGATCTGTTTGCCTTTTTGCTTTAGGCTTCATGTTCAACTCCACTACCAAGTCATAAACTCAGTAAAGCAAGAGCTATAAATAGTCTCGCTATATAAATATGTAATGCGGCTTTAAAAGCCGCAAATATTATTTCTCTTCCTGAGTTGTTTCACTGGCTACATTCCATCCGCCACCAAGCGCTTTGTACAAGTTAATTTGACTCGCAAGATACGCTTGCTGACCCGCAATTAACTGCTGTTGCGCGCCGTACCACGTACGCTGAGCATCAAGTACTTGCAAGTAGCTATCTGCGCCTTTTTCGTAACGCATTTTTGATAAATCAAACGTGATTTGTCGACTACTTATAAGCATATCAAGGGCACTTAATTGCTCTTGGTAACCTTCTCTATCAGCAAGTGCATCGGCAACTTCGCGAAACGCATTTTGAATTTTTTGCTGATACGTTGCCACTGCAATTTCTTGATCTGCTTTTGCTACATCAAGATTTGCTTGGTTACGTCCCATATTAAAAATAGGCAAGCTAATTGTCGGCACAAAACTCCATGTCCCAGAGCCTGAATCAAACAAGCCACTTAAGTCACTTGAAGCTGACCCCGCATTGGCTGTTAAGCTTATGCTTGGATAAAACGCCGCACGAGCAATACCAATATTGGCATTAGCAGCAAGCATTAAATGCTCAGCGGCTTTAATATCAGGGCGCTGTGATAACAGGTCAGACGGTAAACCAACGGGTACTTCTGGCATACTGATCAAGTTAGTCAGGTCTTTATTAGGTAGTAAATCAGCTGAAACAGATTTACCTACTAATAAATCTAAGGCACTTTTATCACGCTTTAACAAACGTTTGTACGTTGCTATGTCTACTTTTGCCGTAGCAACTGTGCTTTTAAGCTGCTCAAGAGTAATAGAAGACGTCGCACCTAAATCAAAGCTTTTTTGCGTAAGCGATAATGACTCTTGCTGAGAGGTAAGCGTTTCTTTTGCAAGCTCTAGCAGTTGCAAATCAGTTGCATAATTTAGCCACGCATTTGCCAACTCTGAAATTAAAGACACCTGCGTGCTGTATTGACTAAGCTCTGTAGAGTATAAGTTTTGCAGTGCTTGCGCTGATTGGTTACTTACCTTGCCCCAAATATCTAACTCGTAAGAGGTAATACCCACTGTTGCACTGTATTGCGAGCTAATAGCTGCATCGCCAGTACCTGATAAGTCAGCCGGTAAACGCTGGCGCGTACCTGAGGCATTTAAATCAAGGGATGGATACAAAGCAGAGTCTTCAATTTGATATAAACCACGCACACGCTGCACATTAAGCACTGCAATTTGCATGTCTTTGTTATGCTCAAGGCTTTGACTAATTAACGTTTGTAGTTTTTCGTCATTAAAAAACTGCTGCCAATTTAATTGCTGCGCAGCGCTTTGCCCAGTATCTGATGCATAAGCATCAGATACTGGTAAAGCAAGGTCTTTTTGCTCTGGCGCTAGTTGGCAACCACTTAGCACCAATAAAGCAATTGCACTTAGGCTGAATGTTTTAATGCTCATTCTGCGCTCTCCTTCGTAGTCTCTTTAGCTTTGCCAGGAAATACACGGCGCACTAACACAAAGAATAACGGTACAAAAACAACAACTAATATTGATGATGCAAGTGTGCCGCCAATAATCGAAATACCTAACGCATTTTGCGCACCAGAACCCGCGCTTGAGGCAATAGCAAGCGGTAAAACACCACAAATAAAGGCCATCGAAGTCATAAGTATTGGACGCAAACGAAGGCGAACAGCAGCAATAGCCGCATCAACTAAGCCAAGCCCTTCTTCCATTTTATGAATCGCAAACTCTACAATCAGTATCGCATTTTTAGATGCCAAACCAATGGTGGTCAACAAGCCTACCTGCAAGTAGATATCGTTAGATAAGCCACCGCCAAGCGCTGCCATAATTGCACCAAATATACCCAGTGGCACAATCATCATTACCGCAAACGGTACCGACCAACTTTCATAAAGCGCGGCTAAACATAAAAATACAAATAACAGCGATAGGCCATATAGTAGAGGTGCTTGACCGCTACTAGAGCGCTCTTGGAATGAAATACCGGTCCACTCAGACGAAATACCATTTGGTAATTGTTTAACTAAACGCTCCATTTCATCCATTGCTTGGCCTGTACTGTAACCTGGCGCTGCACTACCTTGAATTTCCATTGCTGAAAAACCATTGTAACGCTCTAAACGCGGCGAACCATACGTCCAGTAGGCACTAGCAAACGCTGAAAAGGGCACCATATCGCCATTATCATTGCGTACATACCACTTATTTAGATCCTCAGGCACCATGCGAGATTGTACATCACCTTGCATATACACTTTTTTCACTCGACCACGGTCAATAAAGTCATTCACATAACTACTACCCCATGCTGTCGAAAGTGTACTGTTAATATCGTTTTGCGACACACCAAGCGCTTCGGCTTTTGCCAAATCTGTATCAAGTTGTAGCTCTGGCATATCTTCTTGTCCATTTGGACGCACGCCCGCTAAAATTGGACTTTGGCTTGCTAAACCTAATAACTGATTTCGTGCAGCTAAAAGTGCCTCATGGCCAAGGCCTACACGGTCTTGTAAGAAAATATTAAAGCCATTAGCAGTTCCCAGCTCAACAATTGCAGGTGGCGGAAAGGCAAAAACAAATGCTTCTTTTATCGTTGAAAAGTAGCCCATCGCTTTACCTGCAACACCTTGAACAGATAACTCGTCACGCTGACGCTCATCCCAATGTTTAAGATTTACAAAGGCAATTGCTGAGTTTTGGCCAGAACCTGCAAAACTAAAACCAGTCACGGTAAAGATACCGTTTACTGCTTCAGATTGATCGTTTAAAAAGTGGTTTTCTACCTTTTTAACAACCTCAAGCGTTTGTTGTGTTGTAGAACCCGCTGGTAATGACACTTGGTTAAACAAAATACCTTGGTCTTCGTCAGGCAAAAATGCCGTTGGCAAGCTTGAGAATACATAAACCATACCGCCCACAATCACGCCATAAATAAGTAAGTAGCGTTTAGAGTGAGTAAGCATGCGCCCTACAAAGCTTTGTGCACCTGAATTTGTTTTATCAAAACCTCGATTAAATCCAGAGAAAAACTTACCAATAAACGAGCTATCGTCATGAACATGGCTTGGTTTTAATAACGTAGCACACAATGCTGGCGTTAAAATAAGAGCCACTAAAACAGATAACCCCATCGCCGATACGAGTGTTATAGAAAACTGACGATAAATTATACCGGTAGAGCCACTAAAGAATGCCATTGGAATAAATACCGCAGAAAGCACCATGGCAATACCTACCAGCGCGCCTTTAATTTCATCCATAGATTTACGTGTAGCTTCAAGTGCCGAGAGTTTTTCCTCGGTCATTAAACGCTCAACATTTTCTACAACAACAATTGCATCATCTACCAATAAGCCTATGGCAAGTACCATCGCAAACATCGTTAGTGTATTTATTGAATAACCAAAGGTGTATAAAATACCAAATGTACCTAGCAAAACCACAGGTACGGCAATTGTTGGAATAAGCGTTGCCCTAAAGTTTTGTAGGAACAAATACATAACTACAAAAACAAGTACAACAGCTTCAATTAATGTATGAATAACTTTTTCGATAGATAACGAGACAAACGGCGTTGTATCGTAAGGTATTACCGCATCTAACCCTTCAGGGAAAAACGGTTTTAGCTCTTCAATTGCTTTTTTAACGCCCTCTGCGGTATCAAGTGCGTTAGCACCACTGGCTAATTTAATACCTAAACCTGATGCAGGTTGCCCATCGTAACGAGCAACAACGCGGTAGCTTTCACCGCCAAGCTCTACTTTAGCAACGTCCTCTAGACGTACAAAAGAGCCATCTGGGTTGGTTTTAACTAATATTTGTTTAAATTGCTCTGGCGTTTGTAATCGGCTTTGCGCCGTTACTGTTGCATTAAGTTGCTGACCATCAACGGCAGGCATACCGCCAAGTTGACCGGCAGATACTTGTGCATTTTGCGCACTAATTGATGCACTAATATCAGCAGGTGTAAGCTTATAATTTTGTAACTTTGCAGGGTCTAACCAAATACGCATCGCGTACTGAGAACCAAACAGCTGTACTTCACCTACGCCTTCAACACGCGAGACAACGTCTTGCACGTTTGATGAAACATAATCGCCAATATCAATATTGGTCATGCTGCCATCTTTAGACACAAAAGCATAAACCATTAAAAAGTTACGCGCTGATTTTGCAACTACCACACCTTGCCTTTGTACGGCTTCTGGTAATAGTGGAGTTGCTGTAGCTAGTTTATTTTGCACTTGAACTTGTGCAATATCAGGGTCAGTTTCAGCGCTAAACGAAAGTGTAAGCGTAGCAGAACCACTCGACTCAGACGTAGATGACATATAAAGCAAGCCATCAAGCCCTTTCATTTTTTGCTCAATAACTTGCGTTACCGTATCTTCAAGTGTTCGTGCAGATGCACCAGGGTACGTTGCAGTAATACTCACTGCAGGTGGTGCAATTGAAGGATACTGCGAAATAGGTAAACTCCTAATCGCCAAAATACCTGCAAGCATCACTACAATAGCGAGTACCCAAGCAAATATCGGTCTATCGATAAAAAATCGTGACATTAAAACTCTCCGTTATTGCGCTTGATCGGCTTTAGCAGACGATTGAATTTCAGATGGGTTCACAGGTGCACCAGGGCGGATTTTTTGTAAACCTTCAACTATTAACTTATCGCCATCACTTAGGCCATCAGTAACAAGCCAATCAGAACCAATAGTTCTATCTACTTTTAATACGCGGCTTTCTACTGTGTTGTCTTTACTGACAACCATTGCTGTTGGTTCGCCTTTTGAATTACGGCTAACGCCACGTTGCGGAGCTAAAATAGCACCCGCTTTAACACCTTCCACAATAGAAGCTCGAGCATACATGCCAGGCAGTAATAATTTTTCTGGGTTTGAAAATTTAGCACGCAGTGTTACTGAGCCAGTACTTGGATCAACGGTCACTTCAGAAAACTGTAATGTGCCTTTATGAGGATAAGTAGAGCCATCTTCCATAATAAGTTCAACGTCAGTTTGATTAGCCGAATCGACAGTTAGAGCACCTGATGATATTGCTTTTTTAAGTTGGGTAAGCTCATTACTTGATTGTGTTAAATCGATATAAATTGGATCTAACTGAGTTACTGTAGCAAGTGCTGTACTTTGATTAGCACTTACAAGTGCACCCACTGTTACGCTTGATTTACTAATTTGACCACTAATAGGAGAAGAGACGTGGCTGTAATCGAGATTAATTTGCGCTGATTTTAACTGCGCTTTAGCTGTTAATAATTCAGCATTAGCTTGCTTGTATGCGGCATCTGCTTCATCAAAATCTTGTTGGCTCACGGCTTTAATTTTTAAAAGTTCTTTATAACGCGATGCTTTTGATTTAGAGCTGGCAATGCTTGCCTCTGCGCGCGCTACGCTTGCTTCACTTGCTGCTAAGTCTGCTTCAAATGTAGCAGGGTCTATTTGATACAGTGCTTGGCCTTGTTTAACCTCATTACCTTCAACAAATAAACGAGATTGTACAATACCACTTACTTGTGGACGAATTTCAGCAATTTGAAATGCACTAATGCGACCAGGAAGTTCTTTTTTGAGAGTAAGCGCTTGGCTTTTTACTGTAATTACACCCACTGGGACAGCTTTAGGAGCTGAAGCTTGTGACTGCTCAGCAGCCTGATCACAACCAGTTAAAGCAACAGAACCGACGAGGGCTGACAATACAAATAAAGCGATGCGGGAACGCTGCATGTTAAATACCTTTTAGTTTAGAGTGAACGATCATTCTAAATTAAAATGCGCTGATAATGAATCTTAATAAGGAGAAATTTACACAAACTTACACTATTGAATACAATATACGCCTTAGGTAGCATTTAATGTTAATTTGATGAAAATAGAATCAAAGCTGTTTGAAAATAAAGCAATTAAACAGATTGAAATAACCACTCCTTTTAAGCACAAAACTTTTAAATAGGCACAAAAAAGCCAAGCTAAAAACAACTTGGCTAGTTATATAAACGACTATCTTACTTTTTTAAAGGGGGGTGTCGTTCTGTGGATTAATAACTCTTGAAACTAACAACTGCTCTACCCTAATGCCCTCTACATCAACAACTTCAAACTTAAAGCCTGAAAAAGTTAAATGCTCTGCACGTTTAGGGATTCGCTTCATACTGTAAATTAAAAATCCAGCGACAGTTTCATAGTGCATCTGATCTGGAAATTCTTCTATATCAAGTACCTTTGCTAAATCGGTAATTGGAGTTAACCCATCTACAAGCCATGAATTTTTATCGCGCTCTATAATTAATTCATCACCTTGATGAGTAATTAAATCACCCATAAACCCTTTCATTAAGTCTTTAACCGTTACAATACCTACCGAAAGCGCGTATTCGTTTACGACAACAGCAAATGGCTTTGCTGCGCTTTTAAACGCATTTAAAGCTTCTGATAGGCTTAATGTTTCAGGTAAGTAAAAAACATCTTTATCAATCAGCTCATCGTTTATATTGGCGGCTTCGCCTTTTAGTACTTGTCGTAAAATATCTTTAGATTCAACAGAGCCATGCAATTTATCTAAATTTCCTGACACTACTAAAAAGTGATTATGAGGGTGATCAATAATTTTGGTCGCAATATCATGGCTAGATTCGTTTAAATCAAAATAGACAATTTGGTCGCGTGGCGTCATTACGCTTGATAAAAACCGCGCTTCTAGGTCAAACACATTACCAATGAGTTCATACTCTTGCTTTTGCAAACTACCATATGCAGCACCCGCTTCCATCATGGCAACAATGTCCTCAGTTGTAACGTTGTCTTCTCGCTCAGCAGGCACTTTAAATAAGTGCAGCACAAAGTTCGTTACCCCATTAAAAAACATCACTAGCGGAGTTAAGGCAAAGGTTACCCAGCGCATTATTGTAACGACTCTAACAGCGACAGCTTCTGGCATGATCATCGCTAAACGTTTTGGCATTAAATCGGCGAACAAGATAAACAGAGATGTAATAGTAAAAAATGAGAATAAAAAGCTAATTTTTTCTAAGTGTGCACCTTGATAAAAAAGCACTAAAACACTTTCAACATAAGGCGATAAAGCCTGCTCACCCACAATACCACCCAATATCGCAATCGCGTTGAGTGCAATTTGGATCATGGCAAAAAAAGCCCCTGGATTTTCTTGTAGCTTTAATACCGCTGCTGCTTTTATATTTCCTTCATCTGCCATTACTCGCAGTTTTATTTTACGCGACGCTGCAATTGCTATTTCTGACATAGCAAACAACGCACTGATCAAGATCAATAAGCTAATCCCGATTAAATCACCCATTTAACGCTCCAATAAGTTAGCGCTTTTTTAAACAAAAAGCAGCTGGATTATAATCGGTTTTTTAAACGCAGCAATTTATATTTACGAAATATATTTAAGCTATTAATTTTCAATTATTTAAGAGGTAAAACAGTGAGTTTAAAGTGCTTAAATTTTATTAAAGGCAACTTTTAATTGAGAAACTAAAGCCGGATCCATATTTATATTACAGGCAAAAAATAACGGAGACTGAGTTGTGTTTAAATCAAGTAATGGTTCTAGTAACTCAAGCTTAGGCTCTGTTTTAACTCGATAGTTAAATTGCTTTTTGTTGAGGATAACAAAATCAAGTATATGGTGACGAGTGCTTATGAGTTTATCTATTTTATCTAGGCTATCGATGAGTAATAAATGCTTGCTTTCACTAAAGCCCCTTTCAAGCAAATAATGATGACTAAAGTTATCACGCAGTACTGCTATTTTGTATTTTTTAGCATCATTGAGAGTGTTTAACTTTATACCTCTGGATTTTAGACCATAAATGGCAGAGTCAAAGCTTTCCAGTTCGCCTACCCAGTTAAACTTACTTTCTCTATTAGGTAATCGAACAATCGAAAATATACAGGTGTTTTTATCGCGTAGCGCTGCATTGTAGGATATGGCCCAACTATGCGCCAACATAGTGTAGTTTATACCTGTACCTTCTAGCGCTTTATGAACTTTTTCGACAGAGCGGCCAACGAGTTTGTTATCTTCATTAATATACTGAAAGTCCGGAAATACTTCCGTTACTATTGTAATTTCAGCTGCATCAACTTTAATACAGCTAATGAACAATAAAAAGATCAACAATTTCATCTAGCGAGGCCTCAACCAACTCATTATATGTATTTAATAAATATAGCTGAGGCTTTATGAACTGCTAGTTTTTAGTTATGTAATGCACACTTATACGCTGATAGTGCTAGTATCTATAGCTTCTACAGCTTACTTGTTCATTGCACTAATTAAAAAGGCTGAAATTTTAGCGCCTTCTCTAAGTGTCGTCTCAGAGCTTGATTGACCAACTAAAGAGCTGTCGGTAAATGGCGCTATCTCCATCATATCTGCACCCGTAATAGGAAACTCATCCGCAATGGCTGATAAAATATCAAGCGCATGCTGAGGCGTTAAACCGTGATGCTCTGGCGTACCTGTGGCGGATGCAAATTCAGCATCAAGTGCATCAATATCAAAGCTTACGTATATTTCATCAACGTTATCGGCTTTTAACTGTGCAATAGCGTCGGCAGCAACCGCTGCTGCGCCGCGTTCAATGATTTCATGTGCCCAGTGCTGTTTAACACCAAAAGTATTTTCCCAATGCGCTTTAGGCTTACCACTTGAGCGAATACCAAATTGTATTAAATGATGCGGCGCCGGTAAAAACTCTAGTATATGTGTACACCAAGAGCCAAAGCATAAATCTATGCCTAAGCGCTCAACAAGTAAATCAGTATGCGCGTCAAAGTGAATAATAGCCGTGCGCTTACCTTGCTCACGTTTTGCTTTTAAGTACGCTTTAGTAAGTGGGTAACTAATTGAGTGATCGCCACCAATACCAAATAATCCTTTATCTTTAAACGTTGCGTAAAAACTGTCGCACACATCCTCAGTGATTGATAACGGGCTTACGTAATAGTCGTTATCTTCATCACCATATAAGGCTTTTTGGCAATTAGAAATGGTTGCATCATTTAGGTATTTGTCATGAAGTAAATGTGGGATCACACGTACATCACCTAAATCAAAAGAATGACACTGCGGTTGCTGATCAATTAATGCTGAGCGGACAAACAACGGCCCCCAGTTTGCGCCGCGTAATATCCCACCGCCACAGTCTGAACTAATACCTAACATAACGGCTTTATGTGGTGAGTTTGGTAATTCGTTTAAAGACTCGCGCCACAAATTATCAACGTTTTCAGTTTGTCCATAAAGTTTATTACGCAGTGCGGCTTTGCGCTCTTTTGCAGTATTTACTGTGTATACGCCATCACCCGGTGCGCACAAACAGTGCTCAACTTTGTTTTTAAATGCTTCAAATTGTGTGCTCATAATAAACTCCTTCGGTTTTTATTCTGTACGTAGCTAATTACTTTTGAGTAGTTATGCAAAATCACTAAAAATGCCTAAACTTCAAATAAATGTCACTTTGCTAAATAAGTCAGTGCTTAATATAAGTAAACACGTTAGTTTTTACGTGTTCACTAAAAACTTAAGCCATTGTATTTATTTGATATTAATTAAAATCTGTAATCATCCATTTAATCGTAGTTACGCGCTTGAGTGATACTTATTATGTCTGCTTGAACATGTCAACAGCGCAACAAGGCTACGTATATAAGTACTTGAGTGAATATTCATAGTTGGTGAATAAATCAAATTAGACCTTAAAATTATTAAGGCTTTATTGGAAGAGTTAAGACAAAACGGACAATCGTCCTGTACTTGATAAACGTTTCTAGCAATCATGCTAGATTGACAACAAATTATTATAAAAGGCTTAGCTATGGAAAAGGTATTTCACTTAGGACTATGTATTGACGATCTTAAAGGTGCAAAACTTGCGATTGTACCGGGCGATCCAGATCGTGCAGCACGTATTTCACAATTCCTAGACAACCCAACCTGCCTTGCTCAAACTCGCGAGTTTCATGTTTATTTAGGTCAATTAAACGGCCACTCTGTGGTTATATGTTCTACAGGTATTGGTGGTCCATCTACGTCGATTGCAGTAGAAGAATTAGCACAACTTGGCGTGCGTAAATTTTTACGTATTGGTACAACCGGTGCAATTCAGCCACACATTAACGAAGGCGAAATTTTAATTAGCCAAGCGTCTGTACGTTTAGATGGAGCTAGCCAACATTTTGCACCACTTAGCTACCCTGCTGTATCTGACTTTTATGCAACACAAGCTATGGTACAAGCATGTAAAAACCTAAATATCGATTTTCATATTGGCATTACTGCATCAAGCGATACATTCTACCCAGGGCAAGAGCGTTACGATACGCACTCTGGTTACGTTCCTAAATCACTACAAGGTAGCTGCGAAGAGTGGCAAAAATTGGGCGTGATGAACTACGAAATGGAATCGGCAACATTATTTACTATGTGTGCAGCCCTTGGATTACAAGCAGCATGTGTAGCAGGCGTACTTGTTAACCGTACTCGCCAAGAAATACCAAATGTAGACCACGGTGAAATTGAGCGTAAATCTGTAGCAGTAGTATTAGAAGCAGCTAAAGTATTACTTGATTAATACAGGTTATAGCAGTCAGTGAGTTAATTCGATAGAATGACTCGCTTTAATAAAGCACAGCTCCGGCTGTGCTTTATTGTATGCAAGCCACTATTTAAGTGGTGCGCTAATTACTTTAAGTGCAGGTAAATGCGTAAAACTGGCAAGTACAGCTTTTGCCACTTGCGACTGGTTTTCACGACCCGCTGTTTCGAGCAATGTTATTCCCTTCACCGTACTTTCGTTAAAGCTAAGCCCAGCTAAAAAGAACTGACTTAGTGCACTTTGTAGTGGCGATAAACTTGGACTGTAAGCTGCATTTTCGGCGTAACTTCCGTAAAAATCACCATCACTAAATGTACTTATTTTTACGGCGCTAAAGTTTTGGCTGTAAGGCACGTACGCATTAAGTGCAAAACGCGCAAGGGTTTCATCAAGGTCTTCAGCGCTAAAATTACCTTGCTGTGGTTTTGGGTTAAATAAGCTAAATTCGTTACCTAAATCGGTAGGTCCAAATGAATGCGGCAGTAATTCAACAAGTTTAAATTGCTGATCAGGAAGTAAAATATCAAACTCTTTCGCATCAGCTAGTTCGTTCATAAACTGGCGACAATACCCACAAGGCGCATCGCTAATAGCAATTTTAACTATTTTTTTAGCGCCGTTTAACCATGCGTTATTTATAGCCGATTGCTCTGCATGAACCACTAAACTCAATGCTTGATGATCAAACTCTACATTTGCACCAAAGTAAAAACTTACCTCACCCTTTTCATCAAGTGCTTTAACAATTGCGCCTACATGAAAATCTGACACTGGCGCAACAGCATACTCAGAAGCTAAAGGTACTAAACCTTGTAGTAATACATCATCAGACACATTGAGTTGCGCGCATAACGCTTTAATATTATTAGAATTTAATATGCCACGTTGTGATTTTAATTGACTACGTAATGACGCTGTTTGCGCTACGCTTAATGTGAAGTGCGAATTTGTAAGTGCTGTATCTTGCTGTACAGTAAAAGTTGCTGAAGCCATAATATTTTTTAATTATTCAATGGCTAAGTAGTTTAAAAGGTTAGGGTGTTAAATACCAGACTATTTAACGCAAAAAAAGGGAGCACATCGCGTGCTCCCTTTTAATACCAATAGGTATACCTAACAAAATAAAGTGTTAGCCGGTATTACGCATACCTGCAGCTATACCTGTCATCGTGATCATTAACGCATTATCAATGTCACCTTCGTTTCGTTTTTCCTCTGAGCGAGCACGGCGTAAAAGCTCAACCTGTAATAGGTTAAGTGGATCGGTGTACGGATTACGTAAACTAATCGACTCCTTAATCCAAGGTTGTTCGGCGAGTAGGCTTTTTTGTGGGCTAAGTGATTGCACCAAGCTAATCGCTTCTTGAAGCTCTTTACGAAGTGTTACACCCAATGGTTTGTACATATCTTCCACCAGCGCATTATCGTAATGCTCACTCAACCAGCAATCGGCTTTACTAAATACCATTTCTAGCATTTCTAGGCGCGATCTAAAGAATGGCCACTGTAGGCTCATTTCGTTTAGGGTTTCTGCGCCGTACTTATTAAGCGCAGCTTTTAAGCCAGTTAACGCACCTAACCATGCAGGAAGCATTAAACGGTTTTGGCTCCACGCAAAAATCCATGGAATAGCACGCAGGCTTTCAACACCACCATTAGGATTACGTTTTGCAGGACGCGATCCAAGCGGCAACTTAGACAGCTCAAGCTCAGGCGTTGCCATTCTGAAGTAAGGTACAAAGTTTTCATCGTGGCGAACTACATTACGGTAATGTTCACATGACTCCTCACTTATTAGCTTCATTACTTCGCGCCACTGCGGTTTTGGTTCCGGCGGCGGTAATAAGTTACTTTGTAGTACTGCGCCTGCGTAAATATTTAAGCTTTGCAGTGCTACATCGGGTAAACCAAATTTAAAGCGGATCATCTCGCCTTGCTCGGTTACACGCAAACCACCTTTTAACGAACCTGGCGGTTGTGAATGCAGCGCTTGTGCAGCAGGTGCGCCACCACGCCCTACTGTGCCACCACGTCCGTGGAATAAAATAAGTTCAATACCACGCTTATCAGCAAGCTGCACTAGTTTATCCATAGCTTCGTACTGCGCCCAACCTGCTGCCATCATGCCGGCATCTTTAGCAGAATCAGAGTAACCAATCATTACATTTTGGGTGTTTTTAATGTGCCCGCGATACCAAACATTATCAAGTAATGTAGTAATTACATCACTGCCTGCGTTTAAATCGTCGAGTGTTTCAAATAACGGTGCTACTGGTAAATCAAAGCTACAGCCGCTTTCTTTTAACAATAATTGTACTGCTAAAATGTCTGATGCTGTTCGCGCCATCGAAATAATATACAAGCCAAATGTTTGTTCGTCTTGCTTAGCAATAACATCAAAGGTGTCTAGCACTTCTTGAACATCAGGGCTTGGTTGCCAATGTTTTGGAATAAGCGGTCTGCGAGAGTTAAGTTCAGTAAGTAAAAAAGCTTGTTTATCTTGCTCTTGCCATTGGTTGTAGTCGCCTAAACCTAAATAACGAGTCAGCTCAGAAAAAACATCGCTGTGACGAGACGAGTCTTGGCGCACATCGAGTTTAGCTAAACGCAAGCCAAAGCTATTAATACGGTACAGTAAATCAAGCAATAATCCATCAGCAACTACTTTCATATTACACTTTAATAACGAGCGGTAGCAGACCTCTACAGGGTGCTTAAGCTGATTAATATCGGTAATTAAATCTTGTGAATCGCTACGCTTATTTTTAATTTTAGCGCCCAGGTGAGCCACGGTCTCTGCAACTTGGTTTTTAAGCTTTTTGATCACCGCTCTGTATGGTTCAAAGTCTTGACCTGCCAACTCAATAAGCTCATCACTGGCATCTGACATAGAGAGTTCAGCGCATAACGTTTTTAAATCTTGAATATATAAGTTAAGCGCCATCCAACGACCGTGGTCAAGCACCTCTGCTGTAACCTGCGATGTTACAAATGGATTTCCATCACGGTCTCCACCCATCCAAGATGTGAACTCAATTGGGCTGTAATCTTTTGGTAGCTCTAAACTTAATTGCTCTTTAACATTGGCTGAAAATTCACGTAAAAAGCGCGGAACAGCGTGCCAAAGACTGTTTTCGATTACCGCATAACCCCATTTAGCTTCATCAACTGGCGTTGGGCGAGAGCGACGAATGTCGTCGGTATGCCAAGCCTGGCTAATAAGCTGTTCAATACGATTTAAAATAGCATCTCGCTCTAGCGGTAAGTTATCTTTTCGCTCTAATGACGCTAAGCAATCACTTAGTTCAACATGTTTGTTAATAATAGTACGGCGCGTCACCTCGGTTGGGTGGGCGGTTAATACTAAGTTTATGTGGAGTTTTGAGAGTGTTTCGGCCAAATGATTACTATCTAGCTGGCCTTGTTCTGCTTTTGTAACTAACGTTTTTAATGTTTGAGTGAGAGGGTTTTGTTGACCAAGGCCAACGTCATTAAAACGCGAAACGGTATGAAATTGTTCTGCTACATTAGCAAGGTTTAAAAAATGATTAAATGAACGGGCAACCGGCAAAAGCTCTTCATCACTAAGCGCATGTAAAACGTCTATTAGCGCTTGTCTGTCGTCTTCATTACCACTGCGAGATGATTTAGATAAAGCCCGAATTTCTTCTACTTTATCTAAAATAGCTTGGCCTTGAGCATCCTTAATAGTTTGTCCTAGTAATTGCCCAAGTAAATTTACATTACCTCGCAAGGCGGCATATTGTTCACTCATTTCTCATTCTCCTTTGTTTCGTAGGACACTATTAATATCATCATGAAGAGATATTTAATAGATCCATTTGCAATGTCTTGTCGTAAAAAAGTATATATAAAATAATCACAAAGCAATTACATGATCATTTTTTACGACGGAAACTGCCCTCTTTGCAGCACCGAAATGCAGCAACTAAAACACGCAGACTCTAAAAATCTAATTACGCTTGAAGATCTTAACGCGAGCGACTTTAGTGAACGCTACTCGTATATTGATAAAGACAAAGCAATGAACTACCTGCAAGCCCAAAAGCAATCAGGTGAAATGATTTACGGGCTTGATGTAACGTACGAAGCATGGAAAATAGTGGGTAAACATAGCTGGTTGAAAATTTTTCGCTTGCCAATAATTCGCTTCTTCGCTGACTGCGGATACCTGTTATTTGCTAAGTATCGACACCCCATCAGTCGCTTTTTAATGCCAAATACTCAGTGCAGTAACGGCCAATGTGGACTAAAAGCAAAAGGTGATAAATGAAAACCATTGTTTTATTCGGCGCAAGCAGTGCCATAGCAAATGCATATATAGAACATCTACAAATAAACACGCCTACTCATCAGATTATTTGTATTAGTTCAAAAAGTATTGAATCTGACTCTAGTGTTGTCCACCTGCATACTGACTACACAAAACAAAGTTTAGCGCGTGTTACTAATTACCTGAAAGAGCAAAATGCCGATATACAACAAGTTATTATATTCAATGGTACACTGCACAACGAAACCCATATGCCCGAAAAAAAGCTGGAGGATTTAGACGCTGAGTATTTTAGCCAACTTCTCAATTCAAACACCCTAACTCCCCTACTTTGTTTGCAGAGTATTTTGCCGCTTTTAACACATAAAACGCAGTGTACTATTACAGCACTCAGTGCGCGTGTGGGCAGCATTAACGACAATAAATTAGGCGGTTGGTATACATATCGCGCCTCTAAGGCTGCGCTTAACATGCTATTTAAAACCGCAGCGATTGAGCTTTCACGCCGAGCTAAAAATACCAAGCTCGTTTTATTTCACCCAGGGACTACTGATACTGCGCTTTCAAAGCCATTTCAAAAAAACGTACCCGCTGAAAAACTCTTTACAGCTGAATTTGTAGCTAAGCAGCTTTTTACACTTACTTTTAATAACCTTCATTTAGAACTCAATGGTGAGCCTGCCTACTTAGATTGGCAAGGCAAAACCATACCGTGGTAAGGACCTTTAATGCATTTTACTAAAGAACGCATAAACGCACTTGAAAAACACACTCGTACTCATTTAATTAATTCGCTTTCGGGTTTTAAAAGCGCCAACTTAATTGGCACGCAAGACAAACAAGGCAATACTAATCTCGCCATTGTTAGCTCTGTTATTCATTTAGGTGCTCACCCGCCGCTAGTTGGCATGATAATGCGCCCAAATAGCGTGCCTCGACATACGTTCGAAAACATAATCGAAACCGGTAGTTACACCATTAACCAGGTTAATAAAGCTATTTATAAGCAAGCTCATCAAACATCAGCCCGCTACGACAAAGGCGAGTCTGAGTTTGATGCTACAGGCTTAACGCCTGAATACTTAAATGACTTTGCAGCGCCTTTTGTTAAAGAAAGCCGCTTAAAGTACTCGGTTAAATTTGTAGAAAACCAACATTTAGCCATCAATGGTACAGAGCTTGTAATAGGTGAAATCACTGATGTGTATTTAGATGAAGTAGCACTTCAAAGTGATGGCTTTTTAGATTTACAGGCTATTGAAACCGTGGCAGTAACCGGGCTTGATAGCTACCACACAAGTAATAAACTCACGCGTTTACCGTACGCTAAAAAATAATATGCCCTTTTAAGAGGCTATAAACTAATAGCCTCTTATCGCATAACATTGAATTTTACCTTGGTATTAATCACACTAGCTAAAAATCCAAGGAGAAAAATATGACCACCATAGGTATTGGTACACAATCAAGCGAGCAAGCGCTGGCAAGCCTAAGTAACATGACGCAAACGCTGACCCCTATCGCAGCTGACGAACATTTAGAGCGCATAGCCAAGGCGCAAGCGTATATGCTAGCAAACAACATAGATGCAATTTATTTAAACGCTGGCACCAACCTTACCTACTTTACAGGCATGAAATGGTACGCGAGCGAGCGCATGGTTGGCGCGATATTACCTGCCCTTGGTGAAGTACAATACATTGCGCCTTATTTCGAAATTGGTTCACTAAACGGGTTTAAAGTTATAGATGGACCTATTCACGGGTGGCAAGAGCACGAAAATCCTTATGCACTTTTTGTCGAAGTATTAAAAAAGTTAAACATTAATGAAAACGCAACCATTGGCATTGATGAAAGCGCACAATTTTTTATATTCGACGGCATTAATAAAGCGCAAACGGGTTTAACACTCATAAACGCACAACCTGTAACGGCGCATTGCCGTATGCATAAATCAGTTCATGAACTTAGCTTAATGCAACGCGCGATGGACATGACCTTAGCCGTACATCAAGCCACAGCAAGCATGCTTTATGAGGGAATAACCACCACCGAAGTAGAAGCCTTTATTAAGCAAGCACATCAAAAAGTAGGCGCGCCAGGTAACTATTTTTGTATTGTTTTATTTGGTATTGCAACGTCTTTTCCGCACGGTGTTAAAGACGCCCAAGTACTTAAAAAAGGCGATATGGTATTAATTGATACCGGCTGTAAAGTACACGATTACCTATCTGATATTACCCGTACCTATGTATTTGGCGAACCCACAATGCGCCAACGGATGTTTTGGGATCATGAAAAAGCAGCGCAAATGGCCGCGTTTAATGCAGCTAAAATTGGTGCTACGTGCGAAGACGTTGACGCGGGCGCACGTAACTATTTAGCGGCGCAAGGGCTAGGCCCGCATTACCAAACACCGGGTTGCCCTCATCGAACGGGTCACGGTATTGGGCTAGATATTCACGAATGGCCATACTTAGTTGGCGGTGATAAAACCCCACTTGCCCCAGGCATGTGCTTTAGTAACGAGCCAATGTTAGTTATACCCGATGAATTTGGCGTGCGTTTAGAGGATCATTTTTACATGACCGACAACGGCCCTCATTGGTTTACACAACCAAGTTATAGTATTGACGACCCATTTGGCCTTAACGCTTAAAACTGAATACCTTCAAGAGCAGCTGCTTAGCTGCTCTTTTTAGTTTGGTATTGATAAAGTGCAGTTCATCCCAATATCCCCTGTTATACCAAAGCAATCCTCAAAAGGATAAATATGAAAAACTTTAAAATTGATATCGTTTCAGACGTAATGTGCCCTTGGTGTGTAGTGGGTTATAAAAACCTAGAAACTGCACTAGAGCAGCTCAAAGACGAAATGAGCGCAGATATTACGTGGCATCCTTTTGAACTAAATCCAGATATGCCAATTGAAGGTCAAGACTTAAACGAACACTTAATGCAAAAGTACAACCTAAGTGAAGAACAAGGCGACGAAAATCGTAAAAACATGTTCGAAGCCGGTCAACGTGCTGGGTTTACCTTTAATTTTGATGGCAAACGTATCATGATCAACAGCTTTGATTTGCATCGTTTATTAATGTGGGCACGTGAAGAAGGTAAACAAACGAAGCTAAAGCTCGCCTTTTTTGAAGCGCACTTCACAGATTTAAAATACTTAAATCAAGAAGAAGCGTTGCTCGACGTTGTTGAAGAAGTAGGTCTTGATAAAGAAACAGCTCGCGGTATTCTACATTCAGACAAATACGTACAAGACGTACGCCAAGAGCAAGACAACTTTAAACAAATGGGTATTACGTCAGTACCTACGTTTATCATAAACGATAAATATGCACTTACTGGCGGACAACCAAGCGACTCTTTCATTCAAGCACTAAAACAAATTAGTGAAGAAGAAGCCAAGCAAGACGCTTAATATACAAATAAAGTTTAAAACTAAAAAAGGCTGCTTATTGCAGCCTTCTTCTATATAGCGAAGATTATTTCTTACTTAAAAATAAACTAAGTACGATAAAGTACTTTAATTACATGCCAGCCAAATTTAGTTTTAACTAGATGAGGCTCTAAAATTGCGCCTTTAAATGCAATTTTGTCAAACTGTGGTACCATTTGGCCGCGTCCAAATTCACCTAAGTCACCGCCTTTTTTGCCCGATGGGCATGACGAATACTTTTTAGCTAAGGTCTGAAACTTTGCACCTTTATCTAATTGCTTAATAATATCTTCTGCAATTTCTTTGTGCTTAACCAAAATGTGAAGTGCATGTGCTGTGTTTGCCATGAAAAAAGCCTTTTATACCGTTAGCTAAAATTAAACGCGGCGATTTTAACACAACCTCATAAACCTAGCATCTACTTATACTGCAGTGTATTAACGCCTAATTTATAAATAATGTTTAGCATTATCTGGGTTGGGAATTCTGCAATACTGATATTTTCCAAATAAGGTATAGCGGTTTAAAGCAACCCTATCGTATAACCAATTATTAAAACTATTTGGCAAAATACTAAATACGTTTGCTAGCTTGTATGGGTAACCTAGCTGCTTAACAACATTAAAAAAAGCATGGCTTTGTGTAAATGCTTTACCGTTTTCTAGGTAAACCATTGAAGCATATTCAATTGTTGAAAAACCAAAGTGTGCTAACAACAGTTCTCCTTTTGGAGATTGCACACTGCATAATTTAAAAATAGTCTGTGTATCATTAGCAATAATAAAATTACACCACGCGCTGCACAGCTTACATTGCGCATCAAATAATATAATTTTTTGATTTTGCATTAATATAGCTGCATCATCGCTCATGGCACTTTCCTCAAATTAAGTACTAAATTACTGCTGCACCGGCTTTTTTTGTAACTTGCGCTGCAAAGTACGTCTATGCATATTAAGTTGCCTTGCGGTAACCGACACATTGCCATTATTACTGTGCAGTACTTGTTGAATATGCTCCCACTCTAAGCGCTCCGGCGACATAACCGCATCATCAATAACACTCGATGCCGATGGCACAGGCTCGGTGTTAAGCGCTTTTAATAATGTTGCCATATCAACCGGCTTAGTAAGGTAATCGTTTGCGCCTAAACGCATTGCCTCTACTGCGGTTGCTATACTTGCAAACCCTGTTAGTAAAACAATATGAGTTTGGGGGAGCAAACTACGCAGCGGCTTTATGAGTGCAAGCCCGTTGTCGTCACCTAGTTTCATGTCTAATAAAACAAAGTCGGGCAATATTTTACGCGCGGTAAGTAACGCATCACTTTGATTATGCGCCACCTCGCAGATAAAGCTTTGTTTAGTTAAGCGCCTTGCCAGTGTGCTGGCTAAATTAATGTCGTCTTCAATTATAAGTAACTTCATGAGGCGTTATTCTCAATGTTTACAATAGCGAGTTTAACTTTGGCAACAGCGCCGCCATCAGCATGGTTAAACAAAGTAAGTGAGCCATTTAAACGCTCAAAAGTAACGTTTGATAAAAGTACAGCAAGCCCCATTCCCTGATCGCTTGGCATAAGTTGTCCGCCCAGCTCTGCTAATTGCGATGATGAAAAGCCAGGGCCAAAATCGCGAATTAACAAGTAAACGCATTCACTATGTAAGTTATCTTGCTGCCAACTCAGCTCTAATTGAGTTTTACCTTGTTTTTGATTAGCAAGCGCGGCGTTTTGCAATAAATTTAAAATAGCAGGCAATAACATCGCATCACTCAATAGCGTTGCCGCAATAGGTGGCGTAATCCATTTAATGTGCTGATCAGGGTATTGCAGTAAAAGTGTATCTGTAATTTGTGTTTGCAGCTGCTTTACGGTGGTATGCTCTTGTGAATTTTTAAGGCGTAATTGCTCTGAGAGTTTTCTAAAGTCGTTAAGTTGCGTACTACACTGAGTAAGCGGCGCTTGCATGTGCTTAACAATGGGGTTGTTTGGTTGCTCTTCTAATAACTCTTCAAACAATAGCTGTAAATTTGCAATTGGGGTCGCTAGTTGATGGGTTATTTGTGCAGCGGCCCCATCAAGGGTAACAAGCTGTTCATTACGTAATTGTTTTTCACGCACGTTTGCAATAATTCGCTCTCGCTCTTTAAGTGCCCTGCTCATTGCGCCAATAACAAGTGCGATTACGCTGGCACTTAAAACAAAATTGACCCACATGCCAATAAAGTGACCACTCATATTCATTTGATGCATATTGTGATCGGGCATCTTTATCAGTAGCAAACTGTATGAGGCAATGGCTAATACTGCAATATAAGCTAATCCTTTTTCTCGCAGCGTAACAGCTGCGATCATTATCGGGAGCAATAACAGTGATACAAATGCATTAGTTGCACCGCCACTTAGTGAGAGCAAAACCGTTAAAAATAATACATCAGCGGTTAACTGCATCAACATACCCAAAGGTTTAGCGCGACTTACATTACGATAAGCAAATAGGCTAATAAGCTGAAACACAGCCTCAACGGCAATAACAATAAGTAAAGGCAGTAATGCAATTTGATGTTCTAGTAAAAAATAAACGCTAAGTACCGCAATTAATTGCACGGCAATAGCGCCGCTTCGCAGCATTAATAATCGACTAATGGTGGGGTCGGTACGCATTAACAACAGGTTATTGCCCAATCAAATGTTTAATAAGGTTATTTTAACGGTTATATGATTTTTAATCATCATCCATCGAAATTGAAAACGGCGCACAAGGCGTTCCTTGGTGAAACACCATTTTCCATTGTTCATTACTTTTACGCCAAAGCGACATACGCAATGAATAATTAAACTCAGCGCGAGCAGAGCGCCTAAAAGCAGCTTGGTAACTAAGTTGCACTACATCATCGCTCAGCATTCGGCCCTTAAAATGCTGATTATAAAACTGTGGCACAACCTCGGTAGGTAAACGAGTTAGTACTTGGTATTTATTAAATGTAGTGCCATTGGCAGCAATTTCGATAAATTCATCATCGAGTAAAGCATCTAATGCGCGCTCAGATTGGCGAACTTCTGGGTCTAGTAACTGGCGCTCAGCGTCAATCAAATGATTAAACAACGACACTTTTATTTTGCTGCTCATAACCTTCCCTATTGTTTATAAACTTGCCCGGCTTTCATAACAAATTGCACGTTTTTAAGTACGTCGATATTTTTAAGCGGTGAGCCATTCACACTGATAATATCTGCTTGTTTACCAACACTCAAGTCGCCAATGAGTGCGCTTTGCCCCAGCAATTTAGCTGCATGTATAGTTGCTGATTTAATAGCTTGGGCTTCGCTCATACCATTGTTTACCATTAAACTAAATTCGTTAGCATTGAGCCCATGACGCGACACCCCAGAGTCTGTTCCAAAAGCTATATTAACCTTGTTTTTCAGTGCAAGTTTAAACGAAGCTTGCATTTTTGGAGTCACTTCACGCACTTTGTCGGCTATTGCCGGTGGCATATTTGGATTTGTAAGCACATCTTCACTTACCGTTGCACCCGCTAAAAGCGTCGGTACTAAATAAGCCCCCGTTTTTTTAAATAACTTTATTGCCTCTTTATCTAAATAAGAGCCATGCTCAATAGAATCTACACCGGCTTTTAAGGCCGCTTTTATACCTTGTGTACCGTGTGCATGCGCTGTAACTTTACGACCCAAGTGATGAGCAGTATCAACAATTGCAATCAGCTCTGCATCTGTAAGTTGTTGGTTAACACCAGCCGCGGTATTACTTAGTACTCCACCCGTGGCAGTAATTTTAATTACATCAGCGCCACTTTTAATTACCTCGCGTACCGCACGGCTACAATCATCCGCGCCATTACATATACCAATCCCGCCTGTAACCGCATCTGTAATATCTTTTCGATAACCGTGCATATCTGCGTGCCCACCGGTAGGCGATATTGTATTACCCGCTGCAAAAATGCGAGGGCCGTTAATATCATTTCGCTCAATAGCACGTTTTAGCGGAAATATTACTTTGTGATCGCTACCTAAATCTCGCACTGATGTAAAACCCGCATCGAGCGTACGTTGTAAATATTTAATTGAGCGCAAAGCATAATCGGCGTCATGTTCTGTTGCCCAGCGGTGAGGGTTTGCTTTAGCATCTCGCTCAAACGTAACGTGAACATGCATATCAATAAGACCAGGCATTACAAATTGATTTTTAAGATTTATAACATCGGCATCAGGTAGGTTAAGTTCTGCTTTTGTGAGGTAGCCGTTTTTAATGGCTGTTATTGTATTATCTGTTATGACTAACGTTTGCTCTGTTTTTACTTTTTGATCCTCGGATGCAAGTAAACTGCCCGCATAAATAATTTTATGCTGTTGAGCAAAAGCCCCATTTGCTATTAATGCCAGCGTCATTGCAGTGAATGTTGTTATTAGTGTTGTTTTCATACTTGCTCATTTTTTATACTAGCATTACCTTAAATAACCTGTAATTGCGAATATTTACGACACAAAGCATGCTATAAACTAGTCTTGAAAGCCGTTTTTTGGTATAACTCACCCATTAGTAATACATGTCAGACCACCTTAAGAGAACATACTATGCCTTACGCACATATCACTGGTTGGGGTAAATGCATTCCACCAGCAAGCATTAGCAACGATGAAATTAGTGAAATAGTTGATACCACCGACGAGTGGATAACCTCGCGTACAGGCATTAAATCTCGCCGAGTGAGCCATGTAAGTACCGCCGAGCTGGCAACCGTTGCTGCTAAGCATGCTATTGCGTGCGCAGGCGTTGATCCTAAAGATATTGATTTAGTAATATTAGCAACCTGTACACCTTCTACTGTTGTGGCAAATACCGCCTCACAAGTGCAAAAAAATATTGGTGCAACAGGCGCTGCCGCAATGGATACAAACGCTGCATGTTCGGGCTTTTTATATGCGTTGCAAGCCGCAACAGCACAAATTCAAGCCGGTATGATCAAAAAAGCCGTGGTCATTGCCGCTGAACGTATGACCTGGTACGTAAACTGGGCACGTCGCGACAGCGCTGTTTTATTTGGCGATGGCGCAGGTGCAGTAATACTTGAAGCTGCCGATACGCCTGCTGGTTTACTTGGTACCAAAACCGGTTGTGACAGCGAAGACCGCGATATTTTACACATCACCAACTTTGGTAGCGATTTAAATAAGTATGAGCCAATTGGCCCTTCTGATTTATTATTTGAAGGTCGTGAAATATTTAAACGTGCTGTAAAAGGTATGAGTGAAGCCTGCGACGACGTACTTAAGCAAGCTGATTTGAGCCTTGACGACATTAATGTACTCGTTCCACACCAAGCTAACTTACGTATTATTCAGGCTATTCAGCATCGCTTAAAAGTACCTGACGAAAAAGTAATGGTTAACATTGGTGAGTATGGTAATACCTCTGCTGCGACTATTGCTATTGCGTTATGTGAAGCGGTTGAGCAAGGGTTAATTAAACCGCATTCAAATATTATGTCTGCTGCATTTGGTGCAGGTCTTACGTGGGCTGCAAGTTACATAAAATGGGGCGAACGTGTAACGCCTATTAGTGTAAGTGATGCCGCTTTACCGCCATGTGATAAAACTGGTTTAGAGCTTGTAGCATCGGCTGTTAAAGCATGTAAAGAAGCGCAGCCTAGCTAACACAACATGTAATAAGCCACATTTAAAACGCACTTATTTAAGTGCGTTTTTGCTTTTTAAGGAATTAAACTTGAAGCTTTTAGGTATTCATCACGCTGCGATTATTTGTAGTGACTATGTACGTTCTAAACACTTTTATAGCAATGTACTTAAACTTGACGTTATTAATGAGCACTTTAGAGCTGATCGTAATTCATATAAGTTAGATTTAGCCATGCCCGATGGTAGCCAAATAGAGCTATTTTCGTTTGATGGATCGCCCGCAAGACCAAGCTATCCCGAAGCACAAGGCTTAAGACATTTAGCTTTTAAGGTAGCGGATGTACAGATTGCAAAAACGTATTTAGAGTCGTGCGATGTAAACGTTGAGGATATTAGAGTGGATGAAATAACCGGCAAAAAGTTTACCTTTTTTGCCGATCCAGATAACTTGCCACTTGAGCTTTATGAGGTTTAAAACTCATAAGCTCAAGTTCTTACTATTGAATCAAAAACTTACTTATTAAAACGATTTTGTAAGTAGTTAAACACTGCACGAATACCTAATGCTTCACCACCCGTTGGACGACCTGGTAATGCACGTAAGTTCCACGCCATTACATCAAAGTGTACCCACGGTGTTGTTGGCTCAACAAATTCTTTTAAGTAAAGCGCTGCAGTAATAGCACCACCAAACGGTGTACTTGCACAGTTTGCCATATCGGCTACATCACTTTTTAGTAAGTTTTTGTATTGCTCAAACAACGGAAGTTGCCAAACAGGATCATGTACACTTAAACCTGCATCAATAATACCGTTTGCTACATCGCGCTCTGTTGAGAAAAAGCCCGGAAGCTCCGTGCCCAGTGCAACACGACATGCACCCGTGAGGGTAGCAAAATCAATAATTAGCTCAGGATTATCGTTTTGTGCTTCGCTTAATGCATCACACAATACTAAGCGCCCTTCTGCGTCTGTATTATCAATTTCGACCATAATGCCTTTGCGTGTTTTAACAACATCGCCCGGGCGAAATGCATTGCGCGATACTGCATTTTCAACAGCAGGTACAAGCACTCGTAATCTAATTGGTAAGTTAGCTGCCATAATAAGCTGTGCTAGTGCAATTACGTGCGCCGCGCCGCCCATGTCTTTTTTCATGTTACGCATGCCAGAGCTTGGTTTTAAATCAAGTCCGCCTGAGTCAAAACATACGCCCTTACCTACTAGTGTAATTAATGGAGCATCTGTTGCGCCCCATTTTAAATCAAGTAAACGCGGTTTATTTTCGCTTGCACGACCCACCATGTGAATAGTCGGGTAGTTTTGCTCTAGTAACTCATCGCCAATCCACTGTGAAAATTCGCCATTGTAAGTTGCAGCTAAATCTTCCATTACTTGCGATAAATGTTGCGGCATCATGTCTACCGCTGGTGTATTAACTAAATCACGTGCAAGTGTAATGGCATCAGCTTGTTGGCTAATACGCTCAAACAACGCTTTATCGCTAATGGCTAATTGCGCTTTTGCTGTTGGTTTTTCTTTATATTCACTAAATTCGTAACCACCAAGCACAAACCCTAAAGCAACTTGCTCTACAAAAGCGCTCTCGCCTTGAATTTGATAAGTACCAGTAGGAAGTGTATTTGCTAAATTACCCGCAGCCCAAAAATCATCGCTACTTTGCATTAAACAAAATACCTGGCTTAACTCGCCCGTTTTAGCATCAGGAATTAAAGCAACACCTTGCTTTTCAAAACCTGTATTAGTTAACCAATTTTGTATAAATGCAGGCTGCTGTGCTTGCCAGTCAGATAATTCGTTTTTAAGAATAAAAGATAAAGGAATACCAGAAGATGTATGACGTAGTAATGCACTCATTAAAAAGCTCATATAATATAAAAATGGTACTTAAGAGCATATCAATAAGCGCACCTAAAAGGTATCGCTAATTTGAAGGGATTTTAGCTACTTTTTTAAGCTATTTTTGGATTCTTGCTTTTGATTTTCTTGATCTATTTTAGCATCAAGTTCTTTAATTGATTTGTTCATATTAAACGAACTTGGCAGTACATCAACTCCCACTAAACTCCCTAATTTAACAACTAAAGGAATTGTAAGCGGGGCAAAAGGTAATACTGCAAACACACCAAGCCCTAACCCTTTTAAAATATCAACAAACTGTTCATTAGCGCGCTTTAACTCCTCTTTACTTGTTTGGCCTTGAGTGTAGCGCCTATAAATAGAGAGCATTTCTTTGGTTTCTTGTTTTTCTTGCGCAAGTGCAATTTTAAGCGCCACCATAGCACGGCGAAAACGCAGCTGTTGGCGTTTTTTACTAATTTTAACTACCCGCCAAGGTGCACGGTGAATAACTTTATATAATCGCATAACTTTTATTTTCACACAGCAGCACGGGTTCACAAAGAATAATTTACTTACAACATCCTTTAACTTATCCTTTGCACCAAATTAGTATTAAATACATACAACAACACTGAATATGACAAACCAACTACCGCAAAAACCTGAAAAACCAAAATCTGATGAATGTTGTGGTGGTGGCAGTTGCTGCCCCTGCGTGTGGGATGAATATAAAGAAAAATTAGCAACTTGGCGATGCGCACAAAACATTGAAAACCCCACCAAAAAGAAACAAATAAATAACATTTAAATACTGATAACGCATTAATTTTCCTCTCAACAACCCTATTTGCACTTATTTAGTTCATTTTAGCTTTACTTTGCACCATTGTTGCATTTTTTCTTAAATTGAATCTTTTTGTTATCAAATAGTTAATTAGCAATTGCCCTTCCAGTTTTTTACCTATAGTCTGTAAATAGGACTTCACAAAAAGTAAGCTTAATTGATTAGGCTTTTGAGCTAAACCCTCAAACTTATGTGAAACAAAAAATTAAGTAAAAAATAAATGATGTGAAATTAGCATCAAAAATAAGAATTATTCTAACTGGGGAAAATTAGAATGAAATTAAAAAATAATGCGCTAAACCAAGCAATCAAATTTGCTTTAGCTACAACCACTGCAGGGTTGTTTTTTTCGGGTTCTGCTATTGCAGCAGACGAGCAACAGCAAACTAAAGTAAATAAAAACGTAGAGAAAATTGCCGTAGTAGGTACGCGTTCAGCTCCTCGTTCAATAGGTGACTCACCGGTTCCAATCGACATTATTGGCGGCGAAGAGCTTGAAAAGTCAGGTAACACTGACATGCTTGAACTTTTAAAAGGTGCAGTACCATCGTTTAACGTACACCAAAACCCTATCAGTGATGCGGCTTCTCTTGTTCGTCCAGCTAACTTACGTGGTTTACCGTCAGACAGCACATTGGTTCTTTTAAACGGCAAACGTCGTCACCGTGCTTCTGTAATCGCATTTTTAGGCGGTGGTATTAACGATGGCGCGCAAGGCGCAGATATTTCAGTTATTCCAAGCATTGCTATTAAACAAGTAGAAGTACTTCGTGATGGCGCGGCTGCACAGTATGGTTCTGACGCAATCGCCGGTGTAATGAACTTCCAACTAAAAGACGCTTCTGAAGGTGGTAAATTAGAAATCCGCCATGGTCAATTTTATGAAGGTGACGGCGATACAACACAAGTGTCGGGTAACGTGGGTTTACCGTTTACCGACAATGGCTTTGCTAATTTAAGCTTTCAATATAAAACAGCTGATGCAACAAGCCGCTCAGTTCAACGTGCCGATGCCGCAGCACTTTCAGCTGCCGGTGTTCCTGATGTATCTTCTCTTGCACAAGTATGGGGCGCACCAGAAGTAAACGACGATATTACACTTTTTGGTAACGTAGGTTTAGAGCTAACAAACGATTCTGAATTTTACATGTTTGGTAATTACTCTGAACGTGATGTACGTGGTGGCTTTTACTACCGTAACCCGCAAACACGTTCTGGCGTTTACTCAAATGATGGTGGTGAAACACTACTCGTTGCCGACACAACACCTGATATGAGTGCTAATTGTCCTACTATTGCAATAACAGATGGCAACGTACTCGATGATCCTGCTTATATAAATGGTGTAGCAAACAACCCAGATTGTTTTGCCTTTAATGAGATGCTTCCAGGTGGTTTTACACCTAACTTTGGCGGCAACATTACTGATACTTCTTTAACTATTGGTACTAAAGGTCGATTCACTGGTGGCTTCTTAAAAGATACTTACTATGACTTAAGCGGCACTGTAGGTTTAAATGAATCACGTTACTTTATTTACGACACGGTTAATGCCTCTTTAGGTGCAGATACGCCACGTGACTTTAGCCCAGGTAAATACGAACAGCTAGAGAAAAACTTTAACTTTGATTTATCAAAGGGTGTCGACTTTGGTTTAGCATATGATGTAAACATTGCCGGTGGTTTTGAATGGCATGAAGAAACATTCACTATCGTCTCTGGTGATGAAGAATCTTACACTGCAGGCCCTTTAACAGCACAAGGTTTTGGTATTGGCTCTAACGGCTTTCCTGGTTTTAAACCATCACAAGCAGGTGAATTTTCTCGTCGTAACTATGCAGCATATGTTGATGTTGAAGCACCGTTTACTGAAGACTTCTTAATGGGCGTAGCACTTCGATTTGAAGACTACGACAGCTTTGGCACTACCACTAACTACAAAGTAATGGCTCAATACCATTTAACTGAAGATTTAAATATTCGTGGTTCTGTAAGCAGTGGTTTCCGTGCACCAACGGTTGGTCAAGCTAACGTAAGTAATGTACAAACAAGTTTAGATGGCGGTGTATTACAAGATTCAGCGCTTCTTCCACCAACAAACCCAATTGCAGTGCAATTAGGTGGTACAGAGCTTGAGCCGGAAGAATCACAAAGTTATACGCTTGGTGCTGTATACACAATTGGCGAATTATTTTTAACGCTTGATTACTACAACATCCAAGTAGATGACCGTATTAGCCAATCAGATAAAATCAACTTAAGCCAAGCAGACAAAGATACCCTTGCAGCAGCAGGAGTACCTAATGTACAAGGTCTTGCTCAGGTAAGCTTTTTTACAAACGACTTTGACACAACGACACAAGGTATCGATTTAGTTGCAAACTATACAGCTGAATTAATGGGCGGTAGCTCTACATTTAGCCTTGCATATAACTGGAATGATACTGAAGTAACTAAATTTAGTGAAATTACAGGTGCGTTTAAAGTTAAGCGTTTAGAAGAAGATTTACCTAATCATCGTGCAACGTTCACATTGTCTCAACAATGGGAATCAGTTTCTGCATTTGCTCGTGCAAACTACTACGGCGAATACCAAGGTGTTCACGTTGATTATGATGCAACAGCTAAAACAGCAGATGCTGCAGTCACTATTGATGCTGAAGTAACTTACTTCTTAAATGAATCAGTTAGCTTCTCAGTAGGTGCTCAAAACTTATTCGACCAAGATGCTGAAAAACTTGATTTTGCAGATGCAACGGGCACCCCTAATAACAACTGGGGTGGTCAGTTCTACGAAACATCTCCGTTTGGTATTAACGGTGGCTTTTACTACGCTAAAGCAACATATGCTTTTTAAACTATTTTCATGAAGAACCAAAGGCGAAATGTTAAAGACATTTCGCCTTTTTAATTTTATAGTTAATAAAAATAATAATGAACAATACCAATTGCATTGAATAAGTGTTCTATTATAGCGCTCAGAAAATAGCGTAATAACAAGGCGAAAACTATGATATATAGTTGCTCTATATGAATAATTTTTAACGCAGTGAGTACGCTATTTAATGCGATATAATGATTATTTTTTTAATAAAATTGGTATAACTATGCTACTTGAAAAAGCCAACCAACTACTGCAACAAAATAAACTCAAAGAAGCCGAGTTCCATTTTAAAGCAATTTTAAATAGTAACCCTGAAAATGGTGAGGCTTTATTTGGCTTAGGCAGAATTGCCTTACGACTAGAACGTTACGACGCTGCTGTATACCTACTCCAAAAAGCTTGTGAGCGCTTGCCTCATATGCTTGAACCATTACATGCCCTTGCTGATGCATTTAACGGTGTTCATTCGCCAAACGATGCACTAACGGTGCTTGAATACGCAAAAAAATTAGCAAGTCATAATCCAGAACCTCATTATTACTTAGCACAGCACTATTTAACACATGGCGAGTTAGATAAAGCTCATACAACTTTTGCTCATGCACTCAGCATTGGTGTATACCCTGTAACAGCCATATTTTATTTGAACTTGTACAATTAGGTCGCTTTGATAAAGAACATAATTATGTAAGTAATTTGCACCACTTATTAACTCAAACGAGTAATTTACGTTTAAAAATGGTGTGTTACTACGCATTAGCAAACAGTTACGATGCACTTGAGGATACCGAGCAAGCATTTAATTATTTTATATTGGCGAATAAATTACAAAAAAAATTAAGTGAATTTAACACTAAAGATTTAACCCCTTTTTACGATGAAATAATAAAATACAACACCGAGGAGTTTATAGCCTCTGCCGATAAAAAGTTTACGGGTAATATCACGCCTGTATTTATTATTGGCATGCCTCGTAGTGGTTCTACCCTTGTGGAGCAAATGTTGGCAAGCCATAGTCAGTTTTCGAGCCTAGGAGAGAGCACGAGTATTAGTAATAACGCAGTTGCTTTTATCGAACAAAAAACGGGAGTGACTTACCCGCAATGTTTAGCACATTTAACGCCGGATTTAATCAAAAAAGCCCGCGAGCTGTATATCACAACATTAAAAACAGCATCGCCCATCAGACCTTTTATAATAAATAAACTGCCGAGTAATTATCAGTCGCTCGGACTTATATATATTCTATTTCCAAATGCTAAATTTATAAATTTAAGTCGTGATTTTAATGCCACCGCATTTTCTATCTTCACTAATTACTTTGCTGAAAACGAGCCTTACTTTTGCTCACTACCTGAGTTTAAGCTTTATCATAAGTTGTATGAAAAATTGATGAGCCATTGGCACTCTTTTAAAGAGATGCCAATTTATGATGTCAGTTACGAAGATTTAGTGAGTAACCCAAAAGAGCAGCTAACGCAGTTACTTGGTTTTTTAAACTGTAGTTTTGAAGCGCGCTGCTTAGCATTTTATAAACAAAAAACACCGGTAACGACCTTGAGTAAACATGCTATTCGCCAACCTATTAATAACGCCGCAATAGCTAAGTGGGAGCGTTACAAAACACCTCTTTTAAAGTTACTTGATGAGAATTAATTAATCGGATGTGCTTTAAACCAATTAAGTAAATCTTTAAATTGATCATCACGCGCACTTGGGTGGGTAAGCATATTAATATGATCGTAATCAAAATTATGCCCGTGTTTACGACCGTAAATTTGCATTTGTTGAATGCCTAGCCCCGATTCGTCCATAAATTTTTGAATATCGATTGGTTGCGCTAATGCTTTATCTTTTACCGCAGCAATATGAAGCGTTGGCGGTAAATGCAGGTTGTTTAGCGCTTTTGCATAATCAAAATTATCATCAGAATCTATCCATGGCTTCTTTTTAGCCCATTGCATACTTTGATAATGCGACTTTTGAGTTTCGTTATCGCTTCCCCACTTATAACCTTTAGCATTTAAATAGCCATGTTTTTTAGCAAGTAAAGGCGCCATAAAATACCAAATTAAATTGGCTTGTAATAATTTTTGAGGATGATTATTAAATAAAGAACGCTTAGAGCCAAAATACACACACGCTTTTACATCATTAATATATTCTGGAAAACGTGCAAACGCGCTGTTCATTAATACCCCGCCCCAAGAGTGAGCGACCCAGTAGTCAGGCTTCTTGCCTTCAATCAACCCTATTTGCTTAATAAAGGCTGGAATATCTTCTAAAATGGCCTCGGTCTGACCGTACTTAGCGTCACTTGAAATAATCGGCTTACTATCACCTCGGCCACGTAAATCAGCCACATAGCATCGGTACCCATGCTCAGCCAAAAAAGGGGCTAGTCCTTTATTAGAATGGGTGTAAAAAATTTTACCGTTTTCTACAGCTCCATGCATAAAAAATACGACAGGCCCTTGCTGATTTTCATCGCTGATACGGCGTAAATGAAGTGTTTGGTGAGCGTCTAAATTAATAATTATTGATTGCTGAGAAATCGCCACAGTTATTCCTTTTTATTATTTTCAACTCATCCTACCAGCAATATTAAATATACCAAAGGAAATGTCTGCACTTTACTCATCAGCATTTGTTACAATCACCACATTATATATGTTGTTAAAATGAAGCCATGAAAGAAAATAAAGCACGTTCAAAATTACACCCTCGTAACCTACATAAAAATGGGTACGACTTCGATTTATTAACAACAGAGCACCCTGCTCTACTGCCTTTTGTTATAACCACACCTGCAGGTACTAAAAGTATTGATTTTAGTGATAACAAAGCCGTTAAAACACTCAATCAAGCCCTTTTGAAAGCACATTATAATATTGATTTTTGGGATATTCCCGAGCACAACTTATGTCCACCTATACCTGGGCGTGTTGACTACATTCATTACTTAGCCGACTTATTAAGTGATGATAACCAACAACAAATACCTTTAGGTAAGCAAATTAAAGTGCTTGATATTGGCACTGGCGCTAACTTAGTTTATCCGCTTACTGGTACAAGTGAATATAAGTGGCATTTTACAGGGACTGATATTGATGCAGCTTCGGTAAAGATAGCAAAGCAAATTGCTCAGTTTAATGGTTTAAAAATAACCCTAAAGCAACAAAAAAACGCATCACATATTTTTAAAGGCGTTATAAATCAAAAAGATCTATACCATTTAACGCTCTGTAACCCTCCGTTTCATGCAAGTGAAGAAGAGGCAAGTAAAGGCAGTGAACGTAAGTGGAAAAACTTAGGAAAAACACCCAGTAGCACGCTTAATTTTGGTGGTCATAATAATGAATTGTGGTGTGAAGGCGGTGAAGTACAGTTTATCTCTAACATGATTAAAGAAAGCGAAGACTTTGCAGAGCAAGTACTGTGGTTTACGTCGTTAGTCTCTAAAAAGGATAATATTGCAGCCCTTGAAGAAGTATTAAAAGCTCACCCATTAGCACAGTATAAAATAGTTGATATGGCACAAGGTCAAAAAATTAGCCGCTTTATTGCATGGACCTACTTTGATAAAGACACTCGTGAGCAAATTTGTAGCGAGCTTGATTAATACCAATTTTATTAACAATAATAAAAAGGATAAGGCAATCATGATAGATTTTCGCTCTGATACAGTTACAAAACCAACAAACACAATGCGCGATATTATGTACAGCGCACCGTTTGGTGACGATGTATATGGCGATGATGAAAGCGTTAACCAACTAGAAGCTTATGCGTGTGAGCGTTTCAATTTTAAAGCCGCACTTTATTGCAGCTCAGGTACACAAGCCAACTTACTTGCAATAATGGCACATTGTGAGCGAGGTGACGAATACATTTGTGGCCAAAATGCTCACAATTATAAGTTTGAAGGTGGTGGCGCAGCTGTTTTAGGGTCTGTGCAACCACAGCCTATTGAAAACGAAGCTGATGGCAGCATACCTTTTAGTAAAATAGCGGCGGCTATAAAACCAGACGATTGCCATTTTGCAAAAACGCGATTGCTCAGCTTAGAAAATACCATTGGCGGAAAAGTACTCCCGCTTGAGTACTTAGCCCAAGCTCGTGACTTTGTTAATACGCATAATTTAGCGCTGCACTTAGACGGCGCACGTGCTTTTAATGCCGCTGTTGAGCTAAAAGTTGATATCACTGAAATTACAAAGCACTTTGACTCAGTTTCTATTTGTTTATCTAAAGGTTTGGGGGCGCCCGTAGGCTCTTTATTACTAGGCTCACCAGCACTTATTAATAAAGCAAGACGATGGAGAAAAGTACTTGGTGGCGGTATGCGCCAAGCCGGAATGCTTGCAGCCGCTGGACAATTTGCACTTGAGCACAATGTAGAGCGCTTAAAAGACGATCATGAAAATGCACGTTATTTGGCTCAACAATTAAGTGAAATCAGTGGCTTTACTGTCGATATGATTAACACCACTAATATGGTTTACGCAACATACAGTAGCAGTATAAATATTGAAGATATTGCTGAAGCGCTTAAACAACAAGGCATATTATTTAGCCCAAGCAAGCAGCTTAGGCTAGTTACGCATTTAGATATAACCCGCGAAGATATTGATACATTTTTAAATGCTTTATCGGCCCATATTTAACGCAGCTTTATAATGTTTGCGGCATACCGAAACATATCGGTCATTACCGCCAATTTCTACTTGGTTACCATCGGCTATTGCTTCGCCATTTTCATCGGTACGCAGTACATGGTTAGCTTTACGCCCGCAGTGGCAAACAGTTTTAAGCTCAACTAACTTATCAGCCCACGCAAGCAAATATTGCGACCCTATAAATAGCTCGCCTCTAAAGTCGTTACGCAGGCCATAACACAATACCGGTATACCGAGTTCATCAACCACATCGGTTAATTGCATTACTTGTTCTTTTGATAAAAATTGGCACTCGTCAACTAACACACAATGGCGCTTTTTATCATTATTGAGTGATTGAATAAGATCAAAAACATCTTTACTGGCATCAAATACATGCGCATCAGCTTGCAAACCAATACGAGACGATACTTTACCCACGCCTTGTCTATCATCAATGGCAGCAGTCAGGATCACAGGTTCCATACCACGTTCTTTATAATTAAATGCAGATTGTAATAACGTGGTTGATTTACCTGCATTCATTGCAGAGTAGTAAAAGTATAATTGAGCCATTGCGGTGCCATTTCATAAAAAGTCCGCTTATGCTACCTTAATATTAAATTAATACCAATTTACAAACGCGAATTTTATTTTGTCAGGGCCTGTTTATTTAAGTGTTTGTAAGTATTTAATATACACAGGTGCACTTTCAAATTTTGATAACCACTGCCACATTTGTAAGCTTAGAGCATTATTTTCTTCATAGAATTTTTTTGAAAAAACAAGATAACCATGGCTGGTTTCGTAAGGGGGATAAATAGGTTTAACATTATTACCCTCATACGGATAACTCGACACTTTTAAGCCATCTACTTGGCATAGATCAACGCTCGCCTGCACCACGCCCTTATCTAGCAACTCAAAAGCTTTGCTTTTAGAAAACGTATTATGAATAAAAAATGGTTCTTCTTTCAACGCGCTATTTAGTCCATAGCCATTAGGAATAGCTATCGTAAATGCTTTATTTTGAAATACTTCGCGAGTCTCCCATTCTTTATGAAATTTATAACGCCCTATAAGGCAGCTACTAAATTCACTTACTGCATAGTCATCTTGTAACTTACCTTGCTCATCAACAGGGTAAACAGCAACGTTTTCTCGTCCTTTGCGGTAACTGGCAATAACAGCATTAACTCGATTAAATTCTAAATCGCTTAAGCATCTACGCCATGGTTTTCTAACAAACTTAATCTCAACACCATCAATCGCTTTATCTAATAAACTTAAAACCTCAACTGAGGCATCAGGTTGATCAATAGGTATAGCCTTATCAACACCTAAAAATAGTGGTGCTGCGTTTTTATCTTCATAACAAAAAAGTAATTCTTTGGCCGTAACGCCATCGCAAAAAACAATACACTTCAAAACAAAAATATAAAGTAACGTTCTAATTTTCATAGTGATTTTTATTTATAAACTAAATCTACAGTGTAGTATGTAGAACTAAACATACAAAATATTCGTTAAATTAATTTACATTAATCCTTCGTGTTTCAGCAACCAAAGTTTCCTATCAATCCCACCAGCATAGCCCGTTAACTTTGCATTTGCGCCAATAATTCGGTGGCAAGGCACTATAATACTAATCGGATTTTTACCATTCGCAGCACCTACTGCCCTCACTGCTTTTGGATTATTGAGTTGGTTTGCAATATAGCCGTATGTTTGCGACTTTCCAAAAGGTACCGTTAATAGTGCTTGCCATACGCTTTGTTGAAATACCGTACCGTTTGTATCAAGTGGTACATCAAAAGTAGTACGTTTTTTTGCAAAGTACTCATTTAACTGCGCAGCACAAATAAGCACCGCCTTGTTAGCGACTTGCTCAAATGGCGTATGAAGGTGCTCAACTGGAGGATAAAACCCAACGTAACTCACTCCTTTATCTGTCGCTTGAATAATTATGTCGTCTATAGGGCTCGAAATGGATGTTTGAATGATCATTATAATTGCTGCCAAAGTTGAAAAGTTAAGTAAGAGCGAAAAGGAGCGCTGTTAGCAGGTACGAAAGGGTTTGCCGCCGCTTGAGCTTTTTTAACACCTAAGTCGCCATCAAGTAATATATCGGGCTGGCTTTGCCCTCGCAACTTTGCATAATTTACCGTCCAAGGACCAATTCCCTTTAAATTAAGCCATTCGTCTAAATCGTCATTTTCAGGATTTAGTGCACAAAACTGGGCTAAGTTGTGTAGCGCATTTTTGCGTGCTTGTGGCATTTTAAAAAATGCAAAATCACTATTAGCAACAATTTTAGCCGTAGGAAAATAAACGGCATCGCCCTCTTTTTCGCCTAATTCGTCAACTAACTTTGTTACTAAATTATGCGCCGCAGTAACACTCACTTGTTGTCCGAGTACCGCCCTTATACCGGCTTCAAAACTTGACCAAATCCCTGGAAGTCTGAGCCCTTCACACACTGTAAACGCATTGTTTATATTGGCGCTTAAATGCGTTTCAATTAAATTAATATCAGCATCTAAATCAAGCACACGGCGTATATTATTTATAACAGGTTGTAAGTACACCGTATTGTCTATATTGATAGATACACTAAAGTGATTTTTACTCGCTATAAATTCAGCGGTAAAGCTTCCTTTATATTCCTCACTTGCAAAAGTACGTCCGTAGCTCGTTTGTGTTATCCACTCCATTGGTTTTATCAAGCGCCTTTGTAAAAAGCTCTGCAAAGCAGGCCAATTATAAGGCGGCCTAAATGGCAGGGTTAAAGTGAGTGTTGACGTTGGTTTTTTATCGCCACTGCGCAGCTTCGAGGGAGCTATATTTAACTGCTGTAAAAATGCATCATTAAAGCGCCTAATGCTTTTAAAGCCTGCGGAAAACGCTATTTCGGTAAGGGGTAAGTGTGTTTCTTGAATCAGCTTTTTAGCAAAGTGACATTGGTTAAATAATCGATATTGCGTAATCGACACGCCAAAATACTGCTTAAACAACTGTCTTAAATAACGACTACTTACACCTAAACGAGCTGCTAATTTTTCGCAGTCGTGCTCGTCATTTTGATCTATTAACTGTTTTGCTCTAAGTGCCGTCGTTTTTGTACCCTGCCATGCTGCGCTGCCTGGGGCACTATCGGGCCTGCAACGAATACAGGGCCTAAAACCATCTTGCGCCGCGTTATGGGCAAACTGATAATAAGCAACGTTTTTTTCGTGAGCCGTTGGTGCAGGGCAAATTGGTCTGCAATAAATACCGGTACTTTTTACCGCTACGTAAAAAAGCCCGTCAAAACGAGGATCGCGACTCTGACGTGCTTTTTGCCAATGTGAAGTGTCCATAAACGGCTCTATAAATTAATCTAATAGAGCCTAGCTTATAGAAAATAAACTGTATTACTAGCCATATTCGGCACTCAACTTACTGCGGCTAGGTAGCGTTTTTCAACTTCAGTCCAATTAATTACATTATAAAAAGCAGCAATATAGTCAGGACGCTTATTTTGATACTTCAAATAGTAGGCATGCTCCCATACATCAAGTCCCAAAATAGGGGTATTTCCCTGCATTAAAGGGCAATCTTGATTAGCACTATTTTCTACAATCAACTTTTTATCTGGGGTCACACATAGCCACGCCCAACCACTGCCAAATTGACTAATTGCAGCAGCAGTAAATTCCTCTTTAAACTTATCAAAACTGCCAAACTGTTCATTTATTGCCTGAGCTACACTACCTTCAGGTTCACCTCCTCCTTGAGGGCTCATTACTTGCCAAAATAAGCTGTGATTAAAATGCCCTCCTACATGCTCTTGTACTGCTTTTTGTAAATTACTAGGCAGACTGTTTATTCCCTTAAGTAATTTTTCAGCATTTGCGGTTGCATAAACAGTATCTGCTAAAGCAGCATTGGCTTTATTGATATACGTTTGATGATGCAATGTGTGGTGAATATGCATTGTTTTACCATCAATATGAGGCTCAAGCGCATCGTACTCATAGTTAAGTGCAGGCAAAGTAAAAGCCATAAATACTCCTTTTTCTTTTAAATTAGTGCAGTTGATTGTTTGTAGTGCTCTCTGAGCATAAGCAAAAATTCACTTGCTCTATTAGCTCAGGTAAAAAATGATAGCGTCTTGCAAATAATACAAGTTCAGAGGACGTTTTAGTGTAATGATGCTTACTCACTTTTTGTATATCGTAATGAGTATGCTTAATTAGCGAACAGAGTGTTAAGTGTACTTCGCATAGCCATTTGCATGCATTTTCAGGCTGTTGCAAAGCTATATAGGTATCAGCTAAATTATGCGACGCAACAACAAGTGCAGGTATGCAATGCTCAATAGCATGGATGACATTGTTATTAATCTGAGCATATAAAAACTGCTGAAGAAGATGATCTGCAAGTGTTTTAGCTAATAAGTATTTATCGCGGGCTTCGAGAAGTGCACCTTGTTCAAATGCATAATTACCTTGCATTATATTCGACTGCCAAGGGCTTAATGCTTGATCAAGACAAAGTAAATCTGAGTGGGATTGTTTTTGATTTGAGATCATATAATCATCTGCACGTTTATTTATGGGCGTGTAGTTAACTTACACACCCACAAAACTAAATGCAAATGATTTTCATTAACTATTTAGCGAAGTCTAGTAATTCCTGCCCTGTTAAGCGATATATAATCCATTCGTTTTGCGGCTTTGCACCAATGCTATTGTAAAAATCGATAGCGGGTTTATTCCAATCAAGCACTACCCATTCAAAACGACCACAGTCATTACTAATCGCCTTATTAGCTAAGTGCTTCATAATGGCTTTACCTGTACCATTGCCACGGCTATCTGGGCTTACGTATAAATCTTCAAGGTATAGGCCATTTTTACCTAACCATGTAGAGTAATTATAAAAATAGACCGCAAAACCAATTGGCTCATCACCTTCTAAACAAATTATGCTGTGCGCAGTAGCACCTTCACTAAACAGAGTATCTAAAATAGCCTGTTCGTCTGTTTTAACTGCATCCGGTTCTTTTTCATATATGGCAAGTTCGGTAATAAAGTGCAAAATTGTTTTCGCATCACTTGGCTTTGCATCACGTATTATAACGGGTTGGCTCATTGTATTTTTACCTTAAATATACTGCTCTAATTTATCTTTTAAAATATCTAATTGAATCGGTTTGCTCAAGTAGTCATCCATTCCAGCGGTTATACAACGCTCTTTATCAGAGCCCATTGCGTTAGCCGTAATAGCAATGATCCTAATGTTTTTGTGTTGTATACCCGCCATACCTTTACGTATAGCTGCAGTTGTAGCAAAGCCATCCATAACAGGCATCTGGCAATCCATAAGAACGAGCTTAAAGAAACCAGAATCGTGAGACTCTAATATATCTATCGCTAATTGACCATTTTCGGCAATTGTAACGTCACAATTAAGCTTTTTGAGCATTAATGTAGCCACTTGCCGATTAATTGGATTATCTTCTACAAGTAATATTTGGGTAGGTTCCTGCACCTTTTCTTTTTTAAGAGAGGAAATATAGCCTGAAGTAACAAGTGGGAGTGTCTCATCTGAATCATTACTTGTTATGACTGACAGTGCAGAAATTAAATCGGCAGTGGTTACAGGTTTGGGGAAATATGCCTGAAAGCCTGCATTAGAATAGCGCTGCGCACCTTCCATACCAGCAATACTGGTCATCATTACAAGTGGCATTGATTTATAATGTTCATGTGCTTTTAGTGCTTTACACAGCTCTATACCATCCATTCCTGGCATTTGCATATCAAGCACTGCAATGTCATACATGTAATTGTTACTTTTATACTGCTGCGCGCACATATCAAGAGCTTCGCGTGCGTCACATGCAAGCGCAACTTTAGCGCCCCAGTGCTCAAGCTGCTGTGAAATTACAATTCGATTTGTCTCGTTATCATCAACAACCAAAACGGTTAGCTCTTCCATATTAATATTAGGAATATAACGTTCTTTTTGATCTCCCGGAGTCAGCATTATAGTGGCAGTAAAAGTACTCCCTTTACCGGCTTCGCTAGTGAGAGAGATAGCTCCCCCCATTAGTTCACAAAGCTGCTTACAAATAGCCAGCCCTAAGCCACTGCCTCCATATTCACGCGTTGTTGATGCATCGACTTGAGAGAAAGGGGTAAATAACTGCTGTTGCTTTTCTTCACTTATTCCTATGCCTGAATCTTTTATACTTGCAACAAATTCTAAACCTTGAGCCACTTTATTAATTTTGGCGCTTACAACAACCTCGCCCTTACTCGTAAACTTAACGGCGTTACTCAGCAAATTAGTAAGTACTTGTCGAATCCGCCCAGGATCTCCGCATAACTGCGAAGGCTCTAGCGCTACCAAATCTAAAATTATTTCTATACCTTTTTCTTGAGCAGTCAATGCTTGTGCGGCAGCAACTTCGCCAATTAAATCACGTCCATTAAAGTTAATCTCTTCAAGTTCAATTTTACCCGCTTCGGCTTTAGAGAAATCTAAAATATCGTTAATTACACCCAATAAAGAGTGCGCACTTGTTTTGGCTATACCTACTTTTGTTTCTATTGGTTTAGGGAGTGACTCTAATTGAACAAGTTCTAGCATACCGAGTACACCATTCATTGGCGTTCTTATTTCATGGCTCATGGTTGCTAAAAATTGGCTCTTCGCAATGGCTGCATCTTCTGCTTTTACAAGGGCTACTTTTAACTCCTCACTGATTACTTTTCGTTGCTGAGAAATTAAAGTACTTCCCACTAAAGTAGCCAATGATCGAAGATAAGTTTCTTCACTTTGCGTCCAATTGTGATGTTCGCCTACCGTTTCAGCGCACAAAATACCTAAATTACCATCACCAGTTGCTATTACTGCATCAAGCATCGATTTAATATTTAATGGCTTTGTATACGCTTCTATAAAATCAACAGTTGCTGGGTGCGTATAAACATCATCAATGGCTACTAAGTTTTGCTTATAAATGGCGCTATAATATGCAGGGTAGTCTTTAGCAGTTAAAACAGCATCTGTATCTACAAACCCTTGTCCATCTATGTATAAACTATGACATGTCATTACATCTCGTTGATCGTTAAAAATCCATACCGACGCACGTGCAACATTTAGCACTTCGCACATAGATTTAACGGCTAGCTTTTTAACTTGCTCTACATCACTATTTTGCACTTCAGGTGCGACTGTAAGCGCGGCTAAATTTTTGTTATAGCGGTTTGCTTTTTCGCTTTCGAGTTCAAGGCGCTTATGTGCATCAATACTTTGAAATGAACCAAAAACACGTACGCATTTACCATCTTTAAGCTCTGCTTGGCCCATTGATTTAACCCAATGCTCTTGCCCCGAATAGGTCAAAATAATAAGCTCTACACTCCAGCTTTCACCTAAAGTCACAGCGCATTCAAATAAGGTACTTATAGTGTCTCGGTGTATTCCTGGTTTATAAAAATCAATAGCAGTATCTATCCTCGGCTCAAATCCCTCTGGTACTTCGTGGATAACTTTAACTTCATCAGACCAATAAAGAGTATGCGCATCTAGGTCCATCTCCCATGCACCAATCTGTCCTTGCTTACTCATTGATTCAAGCAGGCTTTGCTGACGGCTTATTTTTAATTGTGTATTGTAACGTTCTGTAATATCTAAAATAAATCCATCTAAATACAATATATTGCCATCATCTGCGTAAATCGCTTGGCCTTTTTCGTTTACCCAATGCAAAGAGCCATCGCGGGCTTTAATTCTATACTCAACAGACCATGACTGCTTAGCGCTAACACAACGGACAATTTCATCTTTTATTTTTTTAGAATCGTCTTCACATATTAAATCAAAGAAGCAAAGGTCTTCATTGTGTATCAACTCATCGGGTGAATAACCAGTTATTTCACTCGCTTGCTCGCTCATGTAAAGCATGCTTAATTTGTCATCAAACTTACATCTATAAATAATGCCAGGGATATTTGATACCAAAGATGCAAATCTGTCTCGGCTTCCTTGTAGCTCAAGCTCTGTAGATTTTCGATCTGATATATCTAAATGCGTACCGATCATGCGTTTTGGAGAGCCATCGGTATTCCACTCAACTATTTTTGCAGTATCGAGAACCCAAATCCAATGTCCGTTTTTATGCTTCATGCGGGCTTCACTAACATAATAGTCAGTCTCGCCGGAAAAATACGCTTGAAGTTTTTTCTCCGACATAGCTAAATCATCAGGGTGAGCGTAGGTATACCAAGTATCTATAGTACAAGGTTCAATATCACTGAGCTTGTAACCTATAATCTCGGCCCAGCGGTTATTAAATGTCACATTTTTAGTATCAATGTACCAATCCCAAATACCCACTGCTGTTGAGTCAATCACTAGCTGCAACTGTGTTTTGTGTTGCTCAAGCTCTAGCTCTTGTAATTTCAGGGCTGTAATGTCAGTACGAATAGCAATATAGTTTTGCGGTTTTCCATTTTCATCTAAAAATGGTGCAATGGTGGTATCTACCCAATAAAAACCACCATGCTTAGCTTGATTGCATATTTGCCCGTTCCATATATCACCACGTTTAAGCGTTTTATACATATTTTTAAAAAATGCTTTTTCGTGTTTACCTGAATTTAAAAGGCGATGGTTTTCGCCTATTAATTCGTGTTCATCGTAGCCACTAATCTCACAAAATTTCTTATTTACAAAAGTGATGGTGCCATGCAAATCAGTTACAGCAACAATAGCGTGTTCATCTAATGCACTTTTTTGCTCGGCTAATTGTTTTAATGCAATTTGAAGTGCAGAGCGTTGTTTTTGTAATATACTTTGTTGCTCTTCTTTTACGGCTACTAAATTACGTAAACCCAATGAAAGCTGGTTAAACTCAATACTGTCGTTTATTACAGGGACTTTTACCTTGTCTCCTTTTGTAATACTTTCAACAATTTTAGCTAAGTTAATTAAAGGTCTAGAAAGTCGACGCCCAAACCACCACGATGACGTTAATATAAACAGCAATGCCCCCGCATTTGTTAATAAAGCAAGCTGTTTATAAAAATTAGCACCTTGTAGTGCAACTTCTTTTGGTTTTGTTACAAGTAACTGCCATCCAGATTCATTTAAAAACTCTAGAGAATCAATATACCCGTATAAAGTCTCTTCATTTTTATTACTGTAAGAAAAGACACGTTGCGTTGGGGAGCCGTTTTGAGAGAAAAATACTGGTTGAGAATCGTCTGAATTATTATTTTTTTGAATTTTATTATTATGCATAACATAAAATGTTATGTCTTTATTTACAGCGTGTATTTTACTTAGATTATTTAATAAGCCGTTTAAATTTATATCTGAGAGCAATATGGCTTGTAGCTTATTTTCGGTATTTACTAACGGTAAGCCAATAATATGATACTCACGCCCTGAGACTGTCATTGACTGAAATTGGATTTTACCTGTATTTTTAATACCAGAGAGTATGTTATTAAAACGTTGATCTTTAATAATATTAAAAAAGGGAGATGAAGGTAGTGATTTAACGAGGTTTACATCAATAAGCTCTACATGATTAACAAAATCATACTGCTCAATAAATTGATTAATTAATTTTTGCTTTTTATTGGGGCTGATATCAAACTGCGCCCTAAGCAAATATAAATCTTTAACATGGTCTGTAAACCAAATATCAGCAAATTGCTTACCTATATTATTAAGCTCGTTAAGTTCAGTGTCTGCATTTTGTTTAAGCGTGCTATTTACATGTTCAAGACTAAACCACGTAAGTATACAAAGTGGCCCTAAGGCTATAATTATAAAGGTTATAATTAACTTACTTCGAACAGACTGTCCTTTACCTGTTAATTCACCAAAGTTTAAACCTTTGTCCATGCTTAATATCCAGCAACTTATAATCATTTAATATTACTTACATTAATGCACTAAATATATAAAGACGCAAGTTTTGAGCGGTAAACTCCTTAAAAACTGGGTATTTAGCGTTACAATCTTAAATTCACATTTTTTAAAAAATACGCCTTTATTACTAACTTATAATTACGCTTGCTTACGCTACAACTTCTGTAGCTGTTTTAAACTCCTCGTGATATAAGCAGTATTTAATCAATGCGTTTGAGGGCATTATGGCGCACGATCACTCACATAGTCATGTTGACGAAAATCAAAGCAATAAAGAGCTCACCGTTGCTGTGGTTATTAATGTATTGCTAACCGTAGCCCAAGTTATTGGCGGGATATTTTCGGGCAGTTTGTCACTTATAGCCGATGCACTTCATAATTTAAGTGATGCTGCCTCTATATTTATCGCGCTCGTTGCACGTAAAATTGGTAATAAACCTGCTGACACCACTCATCATTTTGGCTATAAACGCGCTGAAATACTTGCCACACTTTTTAATAGCAGTACATTGATATTAATTGGTGTGTATCTAATTTTTGAAGCCATTTCGAGCTATTTAAGCCCTCAACAAATTAATGGTTGGATAGTTGTGTGGGTGGCAGCAATAGCATTGATTATTGATTTAGCAACCGCATATTTAACCTACCGAGCTGGCGCAAATCACAGTATAAATATAAAAGCGGCCTTTATTCATAACGTATCAGATGCAATGGCATCTATTGTTGTTATTATTGCAGGCACCTTAATTATTTTATACCAGTGGTATATCGTTGACTTAATTGCCACTGTGCTTATTTCTCTTTATGTAATTTATCATGGCATTTTACTATTAAAGCAAAGCTGCAAAATTTTAATGCAAGCAGCGCCTAGCAATATTGATACAGATGCAATATCACATGCTATTAGTAATGAATTTAATATCGAATCGGTAATGAGCATCAAGCTTTGGCAACTAGACGATAAAGAAAATTATTGCGAGCTTATTATTAGCACTCAGCACGTAATTGATTTAGCCGCAGTTAAAAGTTTTTTACACAACAATTTTAATATCGAAAATTGCATAATAGAAATCCGACCAATCGCGAATAAAAGCCTAATTTAATGTTCTTAATAACAAGCTAAACCAAATACATAACTATTTAATTGAAAACAGCTCGTATTATCATTTACAATATTGTCATTAACTCATAATGAGATACCGTTTTTGAAACTTTGGTTACGTAGAATTCATTTAGGCCTTGCCCTAATTAGCGGACTATTTTTATTAATAGTGAGCCTAACCGGTGCTGTTATGATTTATGCAAAAGACATACAGCACCTAATAGAGCCTGAGAAATGGCAAGTAACACCCAAAAAAAACTTAATGCCTTACGATGAACTTATACAAAATGTACAAGCTCAAACTAAGCAAAAAATCACCTTTTTTATGCCCGAACAAGCGCCAAACGCAGCATGGCAATTTCGGTTAGCCAATAAACACTACGCCAGTGTTAACCCCTACTCTGGGAGTGTACTAAACATCTATGAATCAACCGATACGATTTATGGGTTTGCTATGGGATTACATCGTTGGCTGTTGTTTGAAAACAGTAAAGGTGAAAAAACCTTTCGAAATTGGATGTCGGTGTGTGCATTGCTACTTTTAATAAATGTATTACTGGGCTTTTATTTATGGGTAAAGCCCAAAAACAGAGTTAAACGTTTAGCTATAAAACCAAAAGCCAAATTTAGAGTGCTCATGTATCAATTTCATACAGTGCTTGGTGTTTACTTTTTTATACCGCTTATACTGATTGCATTTACTGGTATGGCATTTAACTGGAAAACACAAACTCAATCGGTATTAGAATTTGTGACCTTAAACAAGGTAGAACAAAGACCTAAAGCACCAAAAGTAATAACCCCTTCTCAAGCTGCTTTAAACTACAATGAAGCAATTAAAAATGCAGAGAACGTATTTCCAGACGGTAAATTATATAGAATTTACTTACCTAAAAAGGATGACGAAGCAATTGCACTGAGAATGCAAAACCCTGGCGAAAGCCACGCTTACAGCTGGGTTTGGACTAACCCATTTACTGGTGAAGTATTAAACTCATTTGACGCCAGTAAAACCAACTTCACAACACAAGCATGGAACTTTAAGTATAAGTTTCACATTGGTGATTTTGCAGGTCCTATTGTGCAGTTTTTATGGTTATTAATAGCCCTTTCACTCGCATTTTTTATTGTAAGCGGTGTATATTTTTGGTTAAAACGTCATAAATGGAAATAAATCTCATTAACACTTGCGTCATTAGTTGATAATAATTACCATTACGTAAATTGTTATCAACTAAGACACCCCATGTTAAAAACTTCGCTTTGCCTTATTGCTATTGCAATAAGTACTAACACGTTAGCAAATGAAAATAATAAAAATGAATACACTTCTGATCAGTTAGAGCATGTCATTGTTTCAGGCAGCCGCATATCAGAAAGCATTGACGAAGTACCTGCCTCGATTACCGTTATTAATCAGCAACAAATACAACAGCATTTAAAAGTAAGCTCAGAATTGGGAAGTTTACTCGCGCAAATGGTTCCTGGCCTTGCCCCAAATACAGGCAGCTCAAGTAATTCAGGACAAACGCTACGCGGCCGCGCGCCATTAATAATGATTGATGGTGTACCGCAATCAACTCCTCTTCGTAATGGTTCTTTAGGCGTAAAAACACTTGATGCAAGTGCAATAGCGCGCATTGAAGTAATAAAAGGCGCAACGTCTATTTATGGTAATGGTGCCTCAGGTGGCATTATTAACTACATAACAAAACAGGCTCGCAGTGATGGTAAACCAGAAGGCGAAATAAGTATTTCAAGCCGCTTTAGCGCTGTTAAGTTAGCAGAAAGTGGTGGCGGCAGAATAGCGGCTGCAGTAAACGGTAAGTTCGAAAAACTAAGCTACCTGTTAACAGCAAGCTATGAAGAAAATGGCGTACAACGCGATGCGCAGGGCGATATTTTAGGCTTGCAATATGGTTTATCAGACTCTGAGACTCAAAACTATTTTACCAAACTAACTTATGATTTTGACGACGAAAAGCAACTGCAGTTTAGCTATAACTATTTCAGTTCACAGCAAAAAACTGATTTAGGCGATGTTACTGGCGATGGCAATATAGGAGAAAAAACATACGCTATACACGTCCCCTTAGAGCTTCAAAAACAAGGTAAGCCGCAAGGACCCGATGGCAACGAAAATATAACCCTAAAATATGTTGATTACGCGTTGTTTGAAAACACACAAATGACCCTCGATCTTTATAAACAAGATATAGAAAACGTATTCTTTTTCTCCACTAACCTAGCTAACCTCGATGAAGGCTATACAGGTGGCCAATCCGTTATTAAATCAGACAAGCAAGGTGCAAGGGCTACATTTAATAGTCAGTTTGATTTTGAAAACGTAACAGCCACCTTAATCTACGGTATTGATGCCTTAAACGATAAAACCTCGCAACCTTTAGTGGATGGCCGTGTGTGGGTGCCCGAAATGGACATGGAAAGTGTGGCTGGCTTTTTACAAACCAAATGGGTAATAAACGACGATATTATTGTAAAAGCAGGTGTAAGAAACGAAAGTATTGATTTGAGCGTAAGTGATTACCAAACATTAAAACTGTGTAGAACCCCTTCGCAATGCTCAGTCCCATTAAATGTGCGTGGTGATACCATAAACTATGACGCTACAACGTATAATGCAGGCATAAAATACAATTTAACAGATGCATTCAGCCCATTTTTTAGTTATTCACAGGGATCTGATATTTCTGATATTGGGCGCTTACTTCGCGCTGCAACCGTCGACGATATTGCACTTATTCAGACACAAGCATCTATAATTGACAACTACGAAGTTGGTTTTACTTCACAGTTTGAAAACGTTCGTTTTGAATTTGCACTGTACAGAAGTACTTCAGAGCTTGGCACCAGTAATGAATTTAACGAAGTAACGGGTGTTTACGAACCCGTACGCGCACCTCAAGAAATATGGGGTTACGAAGGTTTAGTTAATTATACTATTAATCAAGATCTTAAATTAAGTGCTACATACAGCTACGTAGAAGGTAAAAACACCGAAGCGGATGAATATTTAGGGGCAAAACAAATCAGCCCGCCGAAAGCCACTGCTAATTTAACATGGCAAACCAACGAAAAGTTATCACTTGCAATGAGTTTTTTATATGTAGGCGACAGAAAGCGTTTTGATAAAAATGCACAGGGCCAATACTCTGGCGATCAGGGCCCTGTTAGCAGCTACAACACATTTAACTTAAGTGGCCAATACAATGTTAACGCCAGCTGGAGTGGCTATTTTGGTATCGAAAACCTGTTCAATAGCGATTACTACCCTGCCCGCGCACAATCTTACACTTACGGTGGATATAACATTAAAGGATTAGGAACAACGGCTACCCTAGGTGCTAAATACCAGTTTTAATTAGTAATAAACTCAATAAATAGGCATCATCAGCATGCCTATTTATTTAAAAAGATAATATGAAAAGCAGTATATCTACTTATTATTTATAAATACCTCTAGTAATCATTCTCAGATACTAATACAAATAAAAAACTTTCCACAAACCAAGCAGTAACGCAAACTTAAATAAGAATCAAAACCAATAGTAACGCAATGATTTTTATAGAGAAAACTTGCAATATTGGCTATTTGTACTACACTGCATACAATTGAAATAGTTAAGGCGATTTATCATGAAAGGTAATCAAAAAGTAATCGATGCGTTTAATACATTGTTAGCTAACGAGTTAGCAGCAATCGATCAGTATTTTATACACTCGCGCATGTATGACGACTGGGGTTTAAATAAGCTATACGAGCGCCTTAACCACGAGATGGAAGAAGAAAAAGATCACGCAGACTGGCTTATTAAGCGCATCTTGTTTTTAGAAGGTGTACCAAATATGACTAAGCGCCGTGATTTACTTATCGGTAACGATGTAAAAAGCATGATGCAAAACGATTTAACACTAGAGCTTGAAGTAGTTGCGTGTGTTAAAGACGTCATCGCAATATGTGAAGAACAACAAGATTATCAATCTCGTAGCATTTTAGAAAAACTGTTATTTGATACCGAAGAAGACCATGTTTACTGGTTAGAGCAGCAACTTGGCTTAATTGATAAGATTGGTTCTGAAAATTATCATCAAGCACAAATGGCTTAGTAGGAGCATATTATGAAAGGCGATAAAGACGTTATTGCAGCGCTTAATAAAGTACTCGCTAATGAGCTTGTTGGTATTAACCAATACTTTTTACATGCACGTATGTTTAAAGATTTTGGCTTTACACAGCTTGATAAAGCAGACTACAAAGTATCAATTCAAAAAATGAAAAACGCTGATCGTTTAATTGAACGTATTTTGTTTTTAGAAGGCTTACCAAATCTTCAAGACCTAGGCCGATTACGTATTGGTGAAAACAGCGAAGAAATGATTGCTGCTAACATGAGTTTTGAACTCGATACTATTGATGAGTTACGTAGCGCAGTTAAACTGGCTGAAAGTAAAAAAGATTACATTACCCGTGAAGCCCTTGATCACATTTTAAATGAACAAGAAGAGCAAATTGATTGGTTAGAAACCCAACAATTACTTATTAAAAATACGGGTATCAAAAACTACTTACAGTCTCAACTGTAAATAGTAACAAGCATAGAAAAAGCAGCTAAAAAGCTGCTTTTTTTATATCTAAATTTTATATGTAATTAAGCAACTTGATCCGTTACATCCGCAATTTGAATAAGTCTGCGATTAAGGATCTTTTTAGTACAACCACAACACTTACCGCATTGGCTGCCTACTTTAAGCTCTTTGGTTAATTCACGCATGGTCGTTGCACCATCGTCAATTGTTTGCTCAATTTTTTTATCAGTCACACCGTGACAAAGACAAATATACATCAATACAAACCGTGTTAATTACATTCAATAGATGCATACTAATCTAAACGACAATTGTTATCAATAGCTTCCTCACTAATAAATATAAATTATTTATTAAAAGATGGTATTTGTTCTCTTAACTATATTTACCTAAGAATAAAGTTATGGAATAATGGCCGCCTCTTAGGGGAGTAGCCCGCTCAGTAATGAGTAAACTTATCAACATAATTGCACCTCATGTGCATGGTAAGTTTGTAATGTTGTAGCAAGCGTTATCGGCGAGACCTAGGTAGACACTATCCTCATGGCGGGAGATAGTTGTTTGCCTTGGTTTAGTATTCCCGCCTGTAAGAATCAATAATGGAAGTTTTTTTAACCTCAACCGTCACTGTTACACTTGCCGAAATTGGCGATAAAACCCAGCTTTTATCACTCCTGTTAGCTGCCCGTTTTCGTAATAAAAGCGCACTTATTCTTGGTATTTTAGCCGCAACTTTACTCAATCATGGCCTATCAGCGTGGTTTGGGCAGTGGTTAAGTAATAGTTTTTCTTCTGAATATTTACCTTGGCTTGTAAACATCAGCTTTATTGTTGTTGGCCTTTGGCTATTAGTTCCAGACAAAGACGAAGATGTAAGTAGTAAATACGATAGCTACGGGGCTTTTTTAGTTGCTTTTGTATTATTTTTTATTGCAGAAATTGGTGATAAAACACAAATAGCGACAGTGTTGCTAGGCGCACAATATCAGTCTGTGTTTTGGGTAACGGTAGGAACCACGTTAGGTATGCTAATTGCTAACGTGCCTGTTATATATGCTGGTAATGCATTACTAAAAAGAATATCTCTAAACACCGTACGTGCTATTGCTGCTTGTGTGTTTGTGTCATTAGGCATTTATGGCTTAGTTACAATTTAATCAATGTTAAAGCTCGAACCTATTAATTTAAGTGCGAGCTTTAATTTTTTCTGCACGTTATTTACGCATTATTTACACAATAACATCCCTTGGTTTGTGTAATTAAGAGGTTTGAGTTAAAACCTGCAGCTAAATTAGTGACCGCAGTTTCAACAAAGCCACTTCCCTGGGCACACGCTAACCCTTCGGAGAGCGGCCCTGCATAAACAAAATCACCGTTTTTATTAATAATAACGGCGGCAGGCGTTGCCGGAATAACAAGTTTAAGCTTTGGTGTTAATTCAACTTGTACAACCTTCATAGCTTTATTGGCAGCAAAGGAGCTTAACGATGAAATATGCGGCTTGGCTTGTATGGTGCACCCGCAATTTTTTTCAGTTATAAGCACTAACGACGCTTCATTAGTGTCAACCCAGTCCAATTGCTTTTTAAAGTTATTAAACCAGTGCTTTTGCAATAAAACTTTTGAGCTATCAAACGGTTTAAGTTGCTCTAACTGAAAATAAACTAACCCTGCAACAACACAAACAAGCCATATAGTTATAAGCGAAAATACGAAAGTGTTAGATTTATTTAAACTTGGCAATGCTTTGCTCTAGTACATCTATACTTACATCAATTAGCTGCACTTTAGCGGTTAACTGCTGCACTATTTGCGTATCTTGGTATTGATTTTGTCGCATATTATCAGTACTACTTGCTATTAACTCAGTATTACCTGCTTGCTCAGCTACCACTTGTGCAACTGAGTCAGAGCTTGAAGACACAGCGGCTATTTGCTCGCTCATTGCCGAAATATTTTCTTTCATTGCAGCGCTAATACTTGTTAAATCAACTACGAAATTTACACACTGACTCATTGATTGCGTTGACGTTTTACTATTATTAACAAGATCTTTGAGTGTTACGCCTATTTTGTCGGTGGTTGCTTTACTGTGGTTCGCCAACGATCTCACTTCAGATGCGACAACTGCAAAACCTCGTCCATGTTCACCTGCACGGGCAGCCTCAATAGCAGCATTTAAAGCAAGTAAATTTGTTTGCTCAGCAATACCTGATATTTCATTAAGTAAGCCCGAAATAACATCGCCCGCTGCCACTAAGTGGTTTATTTTTTCTTCAGTATGATTAAGTAGTGTTAACAGCTCTCTACTTTTAGCGTCTGTTTGAAGTACTTCTTTTAATGCGTCGCTTGCAGCTTGTGTAATATGGTCTACTTGACGCTTAAGCACCTCACTTTCTTCTTCTACAAGCTTAAAACCATTAGCAACTTGAGCGCCAGAGTTAGCAATATCATTTGTTTGTTGTGTACGCTGCACTGCACCACCGGCCAGCTGATCATGAACATGTATAAGCTCTTGTGAGTTTTTTTGCAGTGATTCTGATTGAGTTTGTACCTGCTTAATAACATCAGATAAGTAATCTAGTAACGTGTTAAACCCTGCTACAGCCTGGCTTTTAGTGTCATCAGCGCGTAGAGATAGTTTAATATTCTCAGGATCTTTCATTATTTGCTCTGTCGCATAACTTAAAGATAAACCCGCACGACGTTCGCGTTGTAATGTTTTAGCTATATAACCTGCAACTAACACTTCAACTATTGCATATCCTGCATGTATAAGTACTGTAGTAAAAGCAAGCCTATCGGGGTCAAATACGTAGAAACCCGTATTTTGAGTTTGTAGATAATAAAAAGATAAATGGTGAACAGCTACAAAAATAATCGCGGTAATAAACACTCGCCACTGTACAAAAACAATTAACATGGGCATTAAAATAAATATTTCAAAATGTACTTCAATCAACCCAAAAGTTTGTTGTATGTGCAAAAATGAAAACATCATTATGGCCGCAGCCACCACATGCGGCGTTACAGGACTATCCCCCTGTGTGTTTAAAAGCCATATAGGTAACAAACACAATGGCAAACCTATCATAAAAGCCTGCGCTAACGTGTCGAAGTACAAACCAATAGCGATAGACTCGACAAACAAAAGACTGAAAATAATCGTAAATAACCGGCCAATACTAGACATAAGAACCTTAAAATTGTTGTTTGCATTATTGTTTATAAAAGCAGTCTGCAATATACGTACATAAACAAGTTTCAGTTCACTGAGCACAGTAATAAACTATCTGCACAACCATAAACATATTCAATTTACATTACATTCCGTCTACTTAATTATAGGCAGTATTTTTTTAAACGTAAGCGTTGCTGCTTTTTTTGTCCATTGAAAAATAACTATTTCAGCGCATGAAATTACCGCACCTGCTTGGCGTAATTGCTCAACTGCCAGGTTTTTATGTTCTGGATTTCTAGAACCAATTCCATCGTGTGCAACAATAATTTCAAAACCATTTTTAATTAAATCTAAGCATGTTTGTAAAACACACACATGTGCTTCAGTGCCAACAACAACAACTTGCTTTTTACCATAGCTTTTTAACTTATCAACAAAGCTAGGCTCTGCACACGCACTAAAGTACGTTTTATGAAGATACGTAGCATTAGGTAACGTATTTTTAATTTGCTGATTAGTCTCGCCCAACCCTTTGACATATTGCTCGGTTATTAAGACTGGGACACCGTGAATAATACCCGCCTGCGCTAACTGCAATGTACTTTTTAAAATATTCGGAAAGTCTTTAATTGCAGGAGCAAGCAACTCTTGTAAGTCTATTATTAATAACACGCTATTTTTTGCATCAATATTAGATAAAACCACTATACTCTCCTTATGAACATTAACTGTTATCTATATAGATTAGCTCACTATTTGAAAATAGAGCTTTTAACTTTACGTATATTATTTGTAATTAAAAAATAAAAACTTATGCTATATTTACTATCTAGCTAAGTATCATCCTATCCTCCACTGAGAGTGTTTATAAGTGCGTTTGAGCAAACTTTTTTTTCATATCACCATTGTTCTTTTGCTATGCATTCAAAACACTTTTGCATCACAAAACTATGCTCAACAATTACAACGTATTTCTACTGACGAAGGTCTCTCGCAAAGTTATGTTTTGCAGACACAAGAAGATGAAATTGGCTATATTTGGATAGCTACCCAACAAGGTTTAAATCGCTTTGACGGGTATAAAGTAAAAACCTTTAGTGGCGGCTTTGGCCTAGATAAACACTATATTTATGCATTATTTAAAGCCGAAGACGGAAAAATCATTGTCTCAACAAATCTTTCTGGTGCCTATATAATAGATCCCCTCACTTTAAAAACCGAAAAAATCTATTCAGGTCAAATAGATAAAGAACAAAAAATATTTTCTCCAATCTCCGCAATGACTCAGCAACAAAATACTTTTTACTTCGCCATAGATGCTCAAATATATACATTTGATGAGACGAGTAAACGCTTCACATTTAAGCTAGCTCTGCCAAATAAAGGTGACTACATTAGAGCATTAACGATATATAAAAACACTTTATACATTGGTACAAATGATGGTTTATACACTGCAAATATAGATAGTTCAGAACTTGTAAAAATACCTCTTCATCCCCCTAAAAAAAATACGATAGATAATGTAAACGTCAAATTTTTAAGTGCTGATAATGAATTAGGATTACTTGTTGGTACTGTTGAAGGCATGTATCAATTAGCATTAGATAATAACAAAAATATATCTGCAGCAAATATTACAACTTTAATCCCTGATTATAATATATGGGATTATGCCAATACTGTTTACGGGGAGTTTGTAGCAACCGAAAGTGGGTTATTTAGTTATCATCGCGAAACTAAAGAACTAGAGTTCGTATTAAATTATGAAAAAAGTAAGTTTAACATTAAAGAAAACTCAATCAGTGATCTCATGGTTGATAAGTCAGGCGTGCTTTGGCTTGCATCAAGAACCCAAGGCGTATTTACTTGGCCAATTAAAACTCGACGGTTTAAACACATTACGTTACCTGGCAACAATACTATTCATGCAACCTATCAAGACAAAAATAATATTATATGGTTAGGAACAGAAAACGGAATTGCACGGTACGAAAAAGCTACAAATAAAAGTGATGTATATCTAAGCTCCACCGACTCAAAAGCAATATACGGGGCATCTGCGGTTTATGATATTTTTGCGTCTTCAATTGGTGATAATCAATTTCTTTGGCTTGTTACTTATAACGGATTTGAACTTTTTGATAAGCAAAGTGGTAAAGTTATTGAAAATAAAGACACAGACAATAACGTAATTAACCAATCCAATTTATTTGGCTTTGCCCAATTATCTGCAGACACATATGCATTTATGTCTGATGATAATTTTTATGTTTTTAATGAAACAACAGGTAAAACAAGAATTATTAAGGGGCTCAAAGAGCAAGTCGACCCTTTATTTTCTTACGCCTTTTATAAACCCCTTAAAACGCACCCTGAAGAGTTTGTGATTGGTACATCAAAAAGCTTTTTTAGGTACAACGAAAAAACTAAAACTTTAACGACTATATTCCAGTCTTTTAATCCTAAAGAAGATATTTTTTACACTGTAGAAAATTTTTACTTAGACTCAAAACGAAATATTTTATGGTTGGCAACCACCCAGGAAGGCTTGCTTGGTGTTGACCCAGTTACTTATGAGAGAAAACACTACATAGGATTAAAAAATTCATTTAATACTGACTCTATCTATTCGTTACTTCCTGATGAAAATGGTTTTTTATGGGCAAGTACCGACAATGGTTTATATCAAATAAGCCTAGATACACTCAATGTGGTGAGTTATTCAGTAAAAGACGGGTTGAATATAAACCAATTTACTCCTATTGCAGCAACAACATTAAATGATGACCGGTTAATTTTTGGTAGCAATGCCGGAGCTCTACTGTTTAACCCTTTAGACTTTGATGAAAAAGAATTATTTAAAAAAAATAATGTAGCGATTACCGATATAAACCTTTTTACCAAAGAGCTCAATTATTACCCTCATAAATACCTTAGCCAACCACTTGATCTCAGTTATGAAGACATGGGCCTTACAGTTAGTTTTTCTAACTTTTCTTACCCTAATATTGATAAAGCATATTATAAAGTAATCCTTTCAGGGCCTACGTCTCTTACATATGAAGATTTACAATCTAATCAAGTGTTTTTCACAAAGCTTCAACCTGGTAATTACTCACTAAAAATATCAGCACATAATCGTGATGGTATTATTACAAGCGAGCCTACAACACTTAATATCAACGTGGCGTATGCTCCTTGGAGATCGCCCATTGCTATAGCCGCCTACATTATTTTAATTCTTGGGGTGTTATTTTTTATTTTTTGGCAGTATCGCAGCCGCCGAGTAGCAATTAAACAAGCCCATAGAGCGACTATTCATTCGCAAAAGCAAACAGAACTCGCGCTTAAAAATAATAAAAGCGGCGTATGGGATTATAACTTTAAAGACGCTTCCGTAAATACGCTCAGAGGAAGTGAATTAGGCTATACAGACTTACCTGAACGCGTGCATATAGATCAATTTTTAGCGCTTATACACCCAGACGATCGACGTCGTTTTGAAAACCAATGGGAAAACTACTTCAAGTACAAAAAACAACAAAACTGGCAAGCAACTTACCGTTTACAGCATAAAAATGGGCATTGGTTATGGTATCAAGATACAGGGCAAGTTATATACGATCCTCAAACAAATGAGCCTCTATATGTTTCTGGCATATATACCAATATCACCGAGCAACGAGCTAATGAGCAACAAGTAAAAATTTTAGGTGAAGCGTTTAGCCAAATAAACGATTGGTTACTTATACTCGATAAGCGTTTAATGCCATTTTCTGCGAACAATAGTTTTATTGAAACATTTTCAAACGAGCAAACGGCCACCAAAATTAGCCCTAAATTGTTTATTAAAGCAATTGGTAAAGATAAGTGCAGAGAGTTTGCTAGTATTTTAAAAAAATTAAAACCAACTGAAAACTGGCAAAGTGATGTTTATATAAGAACAGCAAAAAGTAACGAACATCCAATACATATAAGTGCCACAGCTGTAACAAAAGACACTGCAAGTTACTATGTGATTGTTATTACAGATTTAACTGAACAAAAACGTGCTGAAAACGAACTGCGCTATTTGGCTAATTTTGACCCTCTAACACATCTACCTAATCGTAGTTTAATGTATCAAAACATTGAAAAGGCGATTAAATATGCCGATAAAAACAATACCCAATGCGCATTATTATTTATTGATTTAGATAAGTTCAAACCTGTTAATGACTCTTTTGGTCATGCAGTAGGTGACAAGTTGTTATGTAATATTACCCAAAGAGTAAGCGGCATGCTTAGCGAAGACGCTATACTTGGCCGCCAAAGTGGTGATGAATTTTTAGTGCTGATTCAAAATATAAAATCGCTTCAGTCTCTTCGCGATACAGTAAGAAAAATTAGTAATGAGTTAGCTAATAAAGTAATTATTGAAGACTTCTCTATTAATATTTCAGCCAGTATTGGCGTCGCTTTATACCCATTCGATGCTGTAACCACCGATATACTTATCCGTAATGCCGATGTTGCGATGATGCACGCTAAACAAGGCGGGAGAAACGACTTTAAGTTTTTTAGCGATGAAATGAATGAGCTGATAAAACAAAAGTTACTGCTCGAAAATGATTTAAAAGATGCAGTAAAAGACAACCGATTTTTTAATCACTATCAGCCCATTATCGACATAGAAGAAAAAACAATAAATGGCGTGGAATTACTCATGCGCTGGAAAAATGAAGGCCAGTTAATATCTCCAGCTCTTTTTATACCGGTAGCAGAAGAAACCGGTTTAATAGAACTCCTTACTGAGCAAGCCTTGCACCGTTCACTAATTGAACTTGCACCTATACTCAGCGAAAACCCGTTGTTTTATATATCTTTAAACTTATCGCCTAAACACATTTTAAAAACAAACATAACACAGCGGCTGATGTCTATATTAGCTGACTCTCAAGTTCATCCAAGACAATTAAGGCTCGAAATAACAGAGAGTATTTTATTAGAAGATAAACTTAAAGCAGCCAAACAGCTGCAAAACCTAAAAGCTGCTGGGTTTAAATTACTGCTTGACGATTTTGGTACAGGATACTCATCACTCACCTACTTAAGCCAATTCCCTATTAATGTTATTAAGATAGATCAAAGCTTTGTAAATAGTATTGGTATAGATAAAGGGGATGAGTCAATTATTAAGACCATTCTTTTATTGGCCGAAAACTTAGATCTATACTGCATTGCAGAAGGAGTAGAAACGCGCGAACAGATGCTCTTTTTAGCCGAGGTTGGCTGCCATGTATTACAGGGTTATTACTTTGCAAAACCAATGAATGCTAAAGACTTACGTAAAAGCGATTGTTTTAGCAATATCATTGATTTGATTTGATTTGATTTGATTTGATTTGATTTGAAACATTAAAAGCGTGCTAATCATTATTACACGCTTTTATATTAATTAGATGCTATTAATGGATATGATGGCATTCATGGCTTTCAATTTGTAATACACTATTACGTACATTAAATTTTTCGGCTAACAATTGCTCTACCTTCATACGACACGCTTCATCATGTTTTTCAATCGTACAATGTTGTTTAAGGACAACGTGCGCCCCGACTACTACACCCTTATATTTGCGCGTTACAGTGACGTTATGGACATTGTGAACATGCTCCATATCTGTAATCTCACTTTCAATATCTGCTACTTTAGGGAGTTTGGCCTTATTTAAGCGTAAACCTTTTATACAACTAATAATGACCTTAACACCGGTAAACAACACGAAAGAGGCGATTAACATGCTCGATAAAATATCGATAACAACCCAGCCCGTAAAATATATAAGAATACCGGCAACAAATGTCGATACGGTAGAAATCAGATCAAAGAATGAATGTAAAAATACCGCGTAAACATTAATACTCGCTTTGCGGCCTTTATATAAAACCCATGCAGCAGCACTATGAAACAAAAAACCAATAGCAGCAATAACCGACATTAAATAACTATTAATAGCCAGCTCATTTCCTTCATGTTGGTGTATATAGCGCTCACCACCTTCATACAAAATAATTAAACTGATTGCTAGGTATAAAAACCCGTTCACTAGGCCACCAAAAAGCTCGGCTCGTTGATGGCCATCGTTATAGGTTTTGGCAAAATGAATAGCGAGACTTGATGCTATCAGTGCGATGAATAACGAGCTATTGTGAACAAACAAATGCCCCGCATCAGCAAGAACAGCAAGCGAATTAGAATAATAAGCACCTATAACCTGAATTACCATAAACGAACACGTAATTGCTAGCGCAATGAGTAACCGACGACGAGAAGCTTGGTGTGTAGTGATTTCTGTCATGAAATGCTTGAATAACCTATACTTAAAGTGCAAATAAGCCAAAGATGGCTTAGAGTAGAAATGGGTAATGATATACAGTATCAATTATAATACGTACCGCCATCAAACGCACTAAAAACTTAGTAAATCAAAAAAATGTGCTAATAATTAGCAGGGCTTGTTGAACTTCGGTGGTTGAATTTGCAGTAGTATTTTTGGTTTTGAGGCAAGGCAGAGTCTATGTAGTGTAGCTATTCCCCATAAATAGGCGATAACGCAGCATAAATACCAAGCATGAGCTGCCCTTTGAGCTCGATCTAAGGACGATTAACACGCCCAAGTAAAAACAATAAAAATACAATAGATAACAATTTAATTGTGGCTTAAACACATGGAGAGTTGAGTGAGTAATAACCTATCAAATGAAATATGGCGAAACTTGGAGTTACTGCCGTTTTGTGTATTACTTTATGATGCCAATGAAAATATATTTAAAGTTAACAGCCAAGCACAGGGCTTGTTTGGCTTAAGAAATAAATCACATTTTAATAAAATTGATTTTTCACACATCACTTTGACCAATCATCACAGTAAAAAAGAACTATTAGTCGAGGAGCTATTCTTTGATTATTTCACTGCAAATAACCAATGCCAGTTTGTTTTATCAAAACAGGTATCTAAATTGCTACTCAATGTAAAATTTGCAAAATTACCTAACTCAAGCTCCATTATTATAATCGATGTATTGAATAATAATGTAGATGAACAATATGATTTTGATAATATTATTTCGAACATATCAACTGACTTAATTGATATTCAAAACGACGACGTTGCTAAGCATATCAACTACGCATTAAAAGCTATTGGTACCGTTTGCCACGCAGATAGAAGTTATCTTTTTAAGTTTGCCGAGGATGGTAAAACCATAAATAACACCCACGAATGGGTCAATAATGATATACAAGCATTTAAAGAGGACTTACAAAACCTTCCGAAAAGCGATCTCCCATATTTTTTTAGTTTGATGGCACGTACTCACTTATTTAGAGTTAACGATGTAACGTCGTTACCCATTCAAGCAATGAGCGAAAAAACAATTTTCCAGCGACAAAAAATAAAATCAGTACTTTGCATTGGATTACGTTATGACAAAGATCTGGTTGGCTTTATAGGCTGTGATTGCGTTGTTCAAAAGCGAAACTGGACTGATTTAGACCTTATTCGCCTAAGGTTAGTAGGTGAAATGCTTGCTAATGCTTTCAAAAATTTAAATTATAAGCAAGAGCTTCAACAAACTCAGCAGCAACTCATTAACGCCAACCAAAAACTCAATAAGCAAGTCAATACTGATGGCCTTACAAACATTGCTAATAGACGCTGTTTTGATCAGACTTTGAAATGCGAAATTAAGCGCTGTGCACGTAATAAGGAACCCATTAGTTTAATTATGTGTGATATTGATTTTTTTAAGCGTTATAACGATAACTATGGGCATCAGCTTGGCGATGAAGTGCTAAAGCGAGTGGCCAAAGCGCTACACAATATTTGTAAACGGGAAGGTGATCTAGCAGCTCGTTTCGGGGGTGAAGAATTTGCGATAGTTTTACCTGCAGTCGACACAGAACACTGTCAAAGGTTTGCTGTTCTTATTCAGGAAAAAATCGCAGAACTCGCAATTGAACATAATTTTTCAAGTGCTAGTAATTACCTTTCTTTGAGTATTGGATTTTATAGCCTTATACCCAATCAAAAAACAACATCTAAAGAAGTTATAACTAACGCCGACATAGCCCTTTATAACGCAAAAGAAACAGGCAGAAATAAAATAGCCAGTTTTAAAAAACCGACTAAGTCGGCGCGCTACAGTGAGTTTTAGTGGTTAAAAGTTCGCTGTAGTGACAATCTATACACGCTTAAGTTATAAACAATACAACCACTCAACGTTTAATTATTAACACAAAACGGCGCCTTCTCCATAGAGTACTTTGGAGTACTAATCAGCTATCACTAAATATAACACCTCACTAATTGTTGATGGAGTTAATTTACTTATCAATGATTGACGCTTACAAAGCTAAGTATGGCGTTGAAATGAGGTCCCAGGTACAGAACAAGGTTTAACTACACATCAATACTCTGGTATCAGCTGGAAACTCAAAAGTGAGCAACCAATTATCGCCGGTACTGAGGTTTTAGTAACCAAAAAAGAAGTGGGTGTTATGTGGGTTATGCCTAAAAGCTAATCATCACTGTAAATTACAAGTCACAGTAAAACGGGCGGCTCAAACTGCCCTTTTTTTATACCGGAGATCTGAAATACAGCGCCTTGTTCACTAACAGTATTATTAATCGCTTCATCAAATGCCGATGTCACAAGTAACAATTCAGCATTTTCACCACCAAATGCGGTGCATGTCGGTTTTATTGCACAAAGCTTTATTGTTTTAATTAGCTCACCGCCTGGGGATAAACATATAACACACCCCATTCCCCAAACAGCTAGCCACAAATTACCTAATTGGTCGGTTACGCAGCCATCGGGGTCAACATCAGTGTTATTAAATTGATAAAAAACACGTGGCTCAGCGCAAGGCTCACCAGTTTGCTCATCCAAATCTAATACATAAATACAACTCGTTAAAGAGTCGCAGTAATAACCGCGTAAACGGGACTTATCAAAACACAATCCATTTGGGATACTCAAGTTACTTACAACGACTTTAAGCTGGTGTTTATAATAACGGTATATTTTACCGTCACCTTTTTTAGCATTTACGTCCACTGTACTTAACCAAAAACCACCCCATGGATCAGCGCGGCCGTCGTTTGAACGTCGATTTAGCTGTGTATTTTCAATACTAAGGATAAGATGGCGAGTGCTTGAATTAATATGGTATTTGTATATACCAGTACTTGTACCTAGCAATAAGTGCTGCTCATCAATCCACGCTATTGCACTGAGCGTATCGGGCATATTCACGGTTTTTAGTTGGCTTTTGCTGTGTATATTTTTGCTTAAAAGTAATTTTTTATTTATATCGACCCAAAAAAAAGTGTTCAGCATAGGATGCCAAAGAGGACTTTCTGCAAGCTGACTCTGTGTGCTTTCAAAAATGGTTACGCTAGGATCAAACATAAGTAATTATTCTTTATTACTAACAAAGCCTTGTAATACTAAACCTTACCAGAAAACAGTGAATTTCGCGATGTGTACCCGGCTTTAATTTTTTATCATCTTCAGTAATCTCTATCGCATTTTTTAGACTGAGTTGATAACATCAAATTTCATAAAAAGGATTGGCCATGAACAACAATAATAAAAACACACTCGTCGTTGAAGGCGGTGCAATGCGCGGTATATTTGCCGCAGGTGTGCTTGATGAGTTTTTAAAACAGCAATATCAGCCGTTTGAACGCTATTTTGGTGTTTCAGCCGGGGCAACTAATATAGCCGCATTTTTATGCAAACAACCAATGCGAAATTATAAAGTGATTACTGACTACTCATGCCGTCCTGAATTTATTAATTTAGCGCGCTTTATTAAAGGTGGTCATTTATTTGATTTAGATTGGTTATGGCAAGAAACTATTCGCGAAATACGCCTTCATACGGAGGTCTTTGAGCAAACTCCACACGATTTTTATATTGTATCTACGGCAATCGAATCAGGCAAAGCACACTATTTAAAGGCCACCAGCGCCGATATGGTGGATCAATTAAAAGCATCATGCGCTATACCCATTGCATATCGTGACTACCCTATTATTAATGACATAGCGATGACCGATGGCGGTGTTGCTGATTCAATTCCGGTAATAAAAGCTTACGAAATGGGTGCACGCGAAATCACCGTTATTTTGTCTCAATGTTTAGGCTATCGTAAAAAACCAAGTAAGGCACCTTGGCTCACTAAAAAAATGTATAAAAACTATCCCGCATTAATTCAAACGACCTTAAACAGGGCTGATTTTTATAATAAGTCTATCGATTTTATTATGAATCCACCTAATGACTGCAAAATCAATATCATTGCACCACCGGCTAATTTTAAAGTTGGGCGTACCACTAAAAAGTTTGAAATACTTAATAGTGGTTACAACATGGGAGTTGATACTGCTAAGGTCTTTTTAGCTAAATAACTGCATTATTTAACCTAATAATTGCGGTGCTTTACCCGCAATAACTGCGGTTAGTAAACCAGCTAACATAGCTCCCACAACGGTGCATATTGCACCGCCTAAAATACCGTAAACACTCATAAAACATATCAGTGCTAAACCAAATAGCAGTGCACTTAAAAATGTTTTAGTCGCTAATGTAAGTGTGTTTTTTCGTAGGTTGAGCATCATGAGTAGTAAACTTACCATCGCAATTGTAATTAGTAGCTCGTTCATACGGGTTGTACCTCAATTTGTAATTTTTGTGTGTTTTTTATTTTTAAGGCAACAAACATACACACGATACCCACCACCATAAAGCTTATATCTACTACCGCGACAAGCGAGCTATTAAGGTTAATAACATTGCTAACGCCAAGTAAAATATTAAGTGGCAGCACCAAAGCAAGCGAAGCGCCGCATAGTAAAAGTGTCAGCTTAAAATAGTTTTTATAACCTATGGGCAATACACTTAATAGTAACCATGCCAACCACGTATAAAAGAACACGGGTCCAAAAAAGCTATTTTGCGCCACACCAACAACGCTATAATTAAGTAAAACTTGCACAGGAAATAGCACAAAGCTTGCTAATACCAAACCGCCACAACTGCCAATAATAAAACGATTCCAGCGTGCATATGCCTGCATACTCAGTGAAGGGCTACTGCCACGTGTGCGCTTTGTTAGCCACATCATCATGCCCGAAATAGGTAAAAGCGCAGTACTTAAGCCAAGCAATACCCAAAGTAATTTTACAAACACTCCTGCAAAGTTCCCAAAGTGCAGCGGAAACATCAACTCAATTACTTTTATCGAAACACCTGAAATATCACCAAAACTACTCATCGACTGCACAAACTCACCATTGCCCTGATAATGCAGTAACTGAGAAGCAACAGCCTCGCCACCTAACAAACGCAAATATACCTGCGCATTCGCATCGTTATGCGCCATTATTGTGACATCCCTAATTATTGCTTCAGGGTAACGACTATGAGCATGCTCTAAAATAGTGTCTATTTTTGTAGGTTGCTTAATGTGGCTAACTACAGGTTCAGGAATGGCAGTAAACGTTTCTATTAACTTATCTTGATCGCCACCAAAGCTCACAAACGCAGCTGCTGGTAGTAAAATAACGGTCGCGAGCCCTAAAAATGATCCTGTAAAACCAATCACAATATTAAATACGCTGCCCCAAATACCTATAACCATATGAGCATCGCTTACTGCAATATCTAACCCTTTATCTCGCCTAAACGTAAAGAGCTCTTTTATCAATTTGCGATGAATAAACAAGCCTGTCACTGCACTTACTAAAAGCGTTAAACCTAAAAACCCAGTGAGTATTAACCCAATTGGTCGCCCTAAATGCAAATCTGCATGAAACTCACCTATATAAGTTGGCGCATCCGTTTTTTTATTGGCGTAAAACTCTTTACTAGGCCCATAGTAAGTATTTTCCAGCGCCAACGTATCGGGATGAAATTGAAATACTCTGGCCACCTCTTGGTCGTAATTTTCATCGCCATGGTGGGATTCAAATAACAACGTTAACAAATGAAAGTTATGCCCACTTGGTAAAAACACATGAATGTTTTCGCCAAATTCACTAGGTACTTTTTTATGGTATTCGTTTACTAGTCGGTTAATTTGCGCGCTGGCAACGTATTGGCTAGATTGTAGTTCTGGGTTAGCCCATATTTTTAACTCAGGTCGCGACAGAACTGCTAACGCCCCACTAAATGCAACAATAAATAGCAGTACCGCAGTAATAATTCCTACCCAGCTATGTAATAAAAATAGCTTTTTTAACGTAATCGACTTCATCCCTGCCCCTGCGTTAACGCCCAAAAACTCAATAAACCATGTAATACACACAATGCAATCATTACTACAAAAGGTTGCCATACTTTTTGCGCCAAATACGCATAAATAAACAACGCAGTCCAAATAACAGGAAAGAGTAAAATAGGCAGTAATATTTGTTCATTCATTTGAAACGGTAAATAGGTTGTCATACCCGGAATCATTATTACCGCTGTAACTAGCGCTAATACACACGCAATTAAGTGCCTTCGCCGTGTAGCTGTAAACGTTTTTTTATTATTCATTATTCGCTCAATAAATTTGCCCAAACATATACAAAACAGTACATACAAATGATAACGATTGTTATTATATTGTGCATTTACTGCTTAATGCAATTTATTAAACACATTAAGTCTAAAAATACTGTTGGTTTGCTTTAAGAGCTTTTATGCTACGCCTCGCAATTTAGGTACGCAGTAATGCGTCATTTCAGTTAAGCCGAGTTCGGGCTTTTTAATTTTTCAGGAAGCAGTAAACCGTGGATATAATTAACGCGATTATTTTAGGTATTATTGAAGGTATAACAGAATTTTTACCCATATCATCAACCGGGCACTTAATTGTAGCGTCAAAGTGGTTAGGCATTGAATCAACAGACACTAACCTCGCCTTCGAAGTCATTATTCAACTTGCCGCCATTTTAGCGGTACTAGCTAACTATAAAGACAAGTTTAGCCCTAAACATTTTAATTTATGGATTAAAGTTGCCATTGCATTTATTCCTTTGGGTATTATTGGTTTTATATTTAGTGATGTAATAAAAACACTGTTTAGCGTACCGGTAGTAGGTGTTATGTTTATTGTAGGCGGTGTGATTTTTTTACTATTAGAGCGCAGTTATAAAGAGGCTCACTGCACAACTACCGATGTAACCCAAGTTACTTATAAACAAGCACTTTGGATTGGCGTAGCACAAGTATTTGCGTTAGTTCCAGGGACTAGTCGTGCTGGAAGTTCTATTGTTGGTGCCATGTTGTGTGGTTTAAACCGAAAAACCAGCGCTGAATTTTCATTTTTACTTGGTTTACCTGTACTTGCAGCAGCCTCAGGGTACGACTTACTTAAACATTACCAACTGTTTAGCTTAGATGACCTAACTGCCCTTGCTGTGGGTTTTTTAACGTCTTTTATAGTTGCTTATTTTACTATTAAACTATTCATACGCTTTCTAGAAAATTTCACTTTTGTTAGTTTTGGTCTTTACCGAATCGTATTTGGTGTTATTTTACTAACTAACCTGAATTCTGGTTAAGAGATTTAAAAACACTATAAATAATAACGATATTTAAGTCTGTTTCTCTCTAGCTAGAAATTTTTGGTGAAAACAAGGCGAATTTACGCGTCAATAGCTGGTCTATTGCAAGGAAATTCAACGCAGTTAGCGCTAAAAATAGCTGCTTGAGATAGATTTATTATCCAGAACTCAGGTTAACTATAGCCTACACATAAGAGAATATTATGAGCGAAAAAATAAACGAAGAAGCACTCCACGCCCTAAAAATAGCTTTTACTTACATGCCTAAAGCGATTGAAGTGACAAAGTATGAATATGGCGAGCGCTACCAAAGCGTACTTGATCACATTGAGGCTGTACGTGAAACACTGCTTATTAACGATGTTGACCCAGAGGAAGTAGGCGGCGATATCAACCCGCAATATACCCCAAATTCAACGTATTAAAAGTATACCGCTGAGTATTATATGCTCGGCGGCATGCTGCGCTATATACAAGGGCCGGTTTATCTTTCGAGGTTAAATTTGCAGCAGAGTGTTTGGTATTTAGGCAAGGCAGAGCCTATTTAGTGTGGTTATTCCCCATAAATAGGCGATAACGCAGCATAAATGCCAAACATGCGTTGCCCTTTGGGTTCTGCCTAGGGACAATTTTTAATCCTGAAAGGTCAACAGGCCCTACTACTATTAATAAACCACTAACTTAGTTCATAAAAACATAAGGTTATAAAATTTAATACGTATCAATTTTAGTTATTAGTAATTAAAACTGCTAAACTGGATTTTAAATTAATACCAATGCCCTTATTGGCCTATGTATTATATAAATTGAACAAAAGCTTACGGGGTGTTTTCTTTTGAATTTTTTACGATGTTTTCACGATATAGTTTCTAATCAATCTCTTGATTTTGAAAATAAAATTAATAAGCTCTTAGTGTTTGGGTTAGAAGTTTTTGACCTTGAGCTAGGTATTATTAGTAAAGTAGATAAAAACAGCTACACCGTTTTATATGCCAAAACCCCTGACAACTCACTTTTACCCGGTACCGTGTTTGAATTACAAGGCACCTATTGCGTACATACGCTCGCTGCTGGCTCTGCACTTGCCTTTCATAAAGCATCTCAAAGTGCAATTGCAAACCACCCCTGTTATATAAACTTTCAGTTAGAGTCTTATATTGGCGCGCCAATAAAAATTGGTGATAAAATATTTGGCACCGTTAACTTTTCATCCGCAAAAGACTCCCTCGCTTTTAACGATGATGCTTATGACTACATCGAATTATTTGCACAATGGCTTGGATCGGAATTTGCTCGCACCCAAGCTAAAGAACAACTCATAAAAAATAGTAATACTTTATTAAAGTTAGAGCACATTGCAAATATAGGCACGTGGGAAGTTGATCTAATCTCCGATAAAATTACCTGGAGTGAGCAAACCTACCTCATACATGAGGTGGATGAACAATTTCAACCGCAAATGAATTCTGCAATCGAGTTTTATAAAGAAGGCCCAAGTCGTGAAGGCATTACTCGCGCGGTAGAATTAGCCATAGAAAAAGGCAAAAAATGGAATTTAGAACTAGAAGTAGTAACCGCTAAAAATAAACACTTATGGGTGGCTACCTTTGGTGAGGCCGAATTTGATGAAGGCCGATGCGTGCGGTTATTTGGCACCTGCCAAGATGTAACCGAATCAGTAATGCTACGAGAAGAGCTTAAACAAAAGCAAGCTCAAGCAGAGCGCCTACTTGAAGACAGAAGCATGCTATTTGCTAAAATCAGCCACGAATTAAGAACCCCACTCAATGGTATTACAGGTATGCTTACAACATTAATCGACGAGCATAGTGAAGAAGTGCGTGCCGAAAAAATTAAAATCGCACTTAGAAGCGCCGATATTTTACTCAGTATAATTAACGAAGTTCTCGATTTTTCTAAAATTAATCATGGTGAGCTAAAGCTTGAACCTACTGACTTTTTACTAAAAACAATTTTTACCGATTTAACTTCTTTGTATACACCTCTATTTAAAAACACGCATGTAACGCTACAAGTAAATAATACAATTGATGACAACTGCTGGGCGTTTAGCGACAACACACGCCTTAGCCAAATAACCTCTAACTTACTAAGCAATGCGCTGAAATTTACTGAAAATGGTTCAGTTACATTAAACACAAACCTTTCTAAAATAAAAAATAAGCTAATTTTAAATATTGAAGTGTCTGATACCGGCCGAGGAATGAGTAAAGGCTTTTTAGAATCACTGTTTTCTCCTTTTTCTCAAGAAGTAGATGCTAAAAATTCAAAAGGTGGAACAGGCCTTGGCCTTGCAATAGTAAAAGAACTTGTTGAATATATGGGCGGCAAAATAAAGGTAAAAAGTACACCTAATAAAGGCACTACGTTTTTAGTAAATATTCCTATTGAGCAAGGGACAGAACAAAAACAAGAAAGTCTTAAATCAACGTTAGATATCAACGGCAGTGAACTATCAGTGCTTGTAGTAGATGATAACGACATTAATAGGTTGGTACTTCATGCTTCTTTAGGCAAACTTAATATAAAAGCCGACTCTGCAGTTGATGGCCAAGATGCTGTATTAAAATGTCGCCAAAAACATTATGACCTTATTTTTATGGACTGCATAATGCCCATACTCGATGGATTTGAGGCAACAAAGCAGCTTAGATCAGAAAACATCTGCTCGCATGAAGAAACCTACATAGTGGCTATAACTGCTAATACTTCATCACAAGACAAACTTGCCTGCAAACAAGCCGGTATGGATATGTTTATATCAAAACCGTTTAAACTACCCATACTTGAAAAAGCGGTTATTAACGCGCTTGAGCATACAGCTAAAGTTAGCTAACGTTTGTAGTCAACTGATTGGTTATATAGGATATAAAATGAAAAACATAATTAGAACTATATTACTAACAGTACTTATTGTTGCAGTATTTAAAGGCGTTTCCACTGGGCAATGGAGCTCATCAATAACAATAGTTATCGTATCAGGCGTATTGCTGTTAGTTACATTTATCAGTGCTAAGTCATCACGTGGATCATCCGCTTATACTGGCAGTGACTCATCAGTTTCCTCTAGCAGTAACTCATCGCATTCTCATACAAATTGTAGCGGCGGCGATTCTGGTGGTGGGTGCGATTAAATCGTGTGCTAATTCTTAAGCATTAAAAAAGCCGCCTTTGGAGAAGGGCGGCTTGGGTTAACAAACAGCTATGGGTGTAGCCTTGCTGTTATATCAAGAGAGTTTTTACTAATTACATTAAGCAGCGCTTTGATCAGCTTCTTCAGAGTGACGAATTAAATAATCAAATGCACCTAAACTTGCTGTTGCACCGCTGCCCATTGCAATAATAATTTGTTTAAACGGAGTATTGGTTGCATCCCCCGCGCCGTAAATTCCTGGTAGTGAAGTTGCGCCTTTAGCATCAATCAGTATTTCACCAAATTTGCTTAATTCAAGGTCGCTGTCTTTTAACCATTCGGTATTTGGTATTAAGCCTATTTGTACAAATATACCGGCAAGTTCAAGCTCTTTGCTCTCTCCCGACACTCTATCTGTGTACATTAAGCCAGTTACTTTTTTACCATCACCAAGTACTTCGGTAGTTTGTGCACTTTTGATAATAGTAATATTAGCCATGCTTTTAGCTTTACGAATAAGCACTTCATCAGCACGTAGTGTGTCTGCAAATTCAAGTACCGTAACACTTTGCACAATATTAGCTAAATCGATTGCTGCTTCTATACCTGAATTACCACCGCCAATTACGACAACAGGTTTACCTTTAAATAAAGGGCCATCACAATGTGGGCAATATGCCACACCATGGCCGCGATATTCTTGCTCCCCTGGTACGTTCATTTCGCGCCAACGTGCACCAGTGGCAAGTACGAGCGACTTAGCTTTAAGCACTGCGCCATTTTCTAGTGTAATTTCGTAGCCATTGTTATAACCAAGTGCCGCTGCACGCTGATTATGCATTACATCTACATCGTATTCTTTAACGTGCTCTTCAAGCTGAGCAACCAATTTAGGACCTTCAGTCGCTTTAATCGAAATAAAGTTTTCTATTGCTAGTGTATCGGCAACTTGTCCACCAAATCTATCAGCCACAATGCCTGTATTTAACCCTTTTCGTGCTGAGTAAATTGCAGCCGACGCGCCCGCTGGGCCGCCACCAACTACCAGTACATCAAACTCGTCTTTTTCGCTTAGTGCTGCTGCTTGTTTAGCAGCCCCTTTGCTATCTACTTTATTAAGTATGTCAGTAAGGCTTAGTGCACCTTGGCTAAATGGTTCGCCATTTAAATATACAGCCGGTACAGCTAAAATATTTCGCTCTTCTACTTCATCTTGAAATAATGCACCGTCAATCATGGTGGCTTTAATATTACTGTTTGTTGCTGCCATAGTGTTAAGTGCTTGCACTACTTGCGGGCACGTTTGGCAACTTAAACTTATGTATACTTCAAAGTTCAGCTCTTGAGTAAGCGATTGTATTTGCTCAATGTCTTCGCTTTTAGCTTTACTTGCGTGTCCGCCAGTATGCAAAAGTGCTAACACTAAACTTGTGAATTCATGACCCATAGGTACGCCTGCAAACGTAATATGAGTGTTTTTAATAGGTGAATGTACAACCATTGACGGGCGACGCGCGCTTGTATCTGGGTTGTTCATTACCGTAAATTTATCGCTCAGTGAGGCTAAATCGTTCGCTAAGCTTTCTACTTCTGCTGATTTTTTGCTGTCATCCAAGGCAATAAGCAGCTCAACAGGTTGAGTAAGCGATTCAAAATGGCTTTTTAATTGATTTTTTATGTTGTTATCTAACATGGCTTAACCCTTTTAGGAAAATTTAAACAGCAAGCCTCCCATGCCAAATAATGCATGTGCTTAAACAAGTATATTGATATAGGAGGCACCAACAAACGGATGTTCGTTGATTTAAGGGCAGTTACCTGCCCTTATAGTAGGAATAAATCTATACTTAGATTTTACCAACTAGGTCTAGTGAAGGTGCAAGTGTGTCTTCACCTGGCTGCCAAGATGCAGGACAAACTTCACCGTCGTGAGTTGCAATGTATTGTGCAGCTTGTACTTTACGAACAAGTTCTTTAGCGCTTCGGCCAATCCCTAAATCGTGAGTTTCGATAATTTTAATTTCGCCTTCTGGGTTCATTACAAATGTACCGCGAAGTGCTAAGCCTTCTTCTTCAATCATTACGCCAAAGCTACGAGTAATACGTCCTGTTGGGTCGCCAATCATTGGGTAAGTAATTTTACCAATTGTGTCTGACGTATCGTGCCATGCTTTGTGAGTGAAGTGAGTGTCAGTAGATACTGAGTAAACTTCTACGCCCATTTCTTGAAGTTGTGCGTAATAATCTGCAACATCACCAAGTTCAGTAGGACATACAAATGTAAAGTCTGCTGGGTAAAAGAAGAAGATTGACCATTTACCTAGAACATCTTTTTCAGACAATTCTACAAAGTCACCGTTGTGGTAAGCGGTTGCATTGAATGGTTGTAATTTAGTATTGATTAATGAAGTGCTCATGGTATTTCCTCATCTATATTTAATGTATTTAAAAAGTAATCAACGCTCTCGTTTAAAACGACCTTCTGCGTTGGCTTGGTTAATACAATAAGGCTAATGGATAATTAAATAAAATTGATTGTTTAGATTAAAACAATCGGTTTTTTTGGATTGAACTATATAATCCCTGTTATCGTAAGCATTATTTGGATTGTAAACGCTGGCGAATTATTAAGATCGCTAATCGCAATACTGCTACAATAGCCGCGCTTCAAATAAGTCATTAAATATAAGGCACGCCGTAATGGAAAAATTTTTTAACCACATACAACTAGGTTACTTAGGCTTAATCCCGTTTTTAGGGTGTGTGGGTTGGCCACTTATGTTTGGCAGTAATAGCCTTAACTTAGAGTTTTTTACTTTTTACAGTATCGCCATTTTAGCATTTATGGCAGGTAGCTTGTGGCGCGCCGGAGAGCAAAGCTATAGCAATGCAATTAAAGCGGTATTACCTGTTATCCCAGTTCCATTTTTATCATTTTTACCTGTAGAGTGGGCACTGGCTTGGCTAGGTGCTAGTTTTTGGTTAGTACTTATATTTGAAAAAGCCACGCCGCAATGGCAAACCTATCATAAAGATTATCAAAAAATGCGTGTAGTACTTACCTCTGTTGTGTTTGTTTGTCATATCCTTACTATTGGTATGAGTATTTACCCTAAATAGCAGCTGTAAACTTAAATATTGCGTGGTAATAAGGTAATATCCGCGCACTGCTATTTGAGGACACACCATGATTGACCAACTACGCCAACAACTCGATGAACTTGGCGAAAACTACGTAGAAAAAAACGCTGCATTTAAAATCAAAGTGATCCCATTTTTTTGTGCTATTCGCATTAAAAAAGATCATAAGAGCGAAGGTCGTTTAAGCTTTTATTCAAGTCAATTACTCGAAATATTTTTAGTTGTCTTATTTTTGCTATTCGGTTTAACACTGTACGATACAGATGCAGGGTTCACTCACGGCCCTATTCATATTGCCTTTGCCATTTTAATTACCTTTAATCTTATTATTAAACAAATCGCTATTGAAGGGTTAAAAACCAGACTTGCGTTTCATCGTTTACTAGCAAAAGACTCACAAACAAATAGCGATATAAATAATACTGCTACAAACATAAACGCTAAATAAAATATGTATTTAAATCCTCAATGGCGAATACTCACCGTAGGCGATGGCGATTTATCGTTTTCGAACGCTATTTACACTCATCTATCGCCAAAAGCTTTGGTTGCATCCACTTACGATGACCAAACTACTATTGAGCAAAAATACCAGCACAATGCACTTAGCAACTTAAAAGCGCATAACGTTGAGGTACTTAATAGTTTTGATGTAACAAACCATGCATGTTGGCAAGCTCTAAGTGAAAACCAGCACAGCTTTGATGTGGTTATTTTTCAGTTTCCGCTTATACCTGCATTTGTTGGCCGTGAAGCGTTTGAAAACAACACGCGCCAAACCAGTATGAACGTATTAAACCGCGCTTTACTGCACCAATTTATTAAATACGCTAACGAATACGCGCTTGATAAAAATGGGCCAATGCTTTGTTACATCACCTCAAAGGATGTAAAACCTTATCGTGAGTGGAATATAGAGGGGAGTTTAAATAACGGTTTAACCGCAGATTATTTAGGCCAAACCCCATTTGATATTAGCCATTTTGAAGGTTATAAAATTCGTAATGTTGACCGCGACAAACACGTTAAAGACACAAGCGGCATAACTTACGTTTTCAGCCCAAAAAGTCTCGATAAACATACTAGCGAATTAAGCTCACGCCTTACAAAGCCTGCATACTTAACATCTAACCATTGCCCCCTATGCCGCGTTGGGCCTTATGTGGCAAGCGAGGACGAAGCCAAGCATCTAAACGCTAAAAAGCATCAGCAAATGCTACATCTTGAAAGCGATTGGCAACAATGGCTAAATGAGTTTTATCGCTAATTAATAGCCCTGCTATTGTTAATTCAATTATACGTTTTCGTGTTTAATTAAATCAGCCGCTTTTTCAGCAATCGCAATTACCGGCGCATTTGTGTTGCCGGTAATAATAGTAGGCATAATCGACGCATCAACTACGCGTAAGTTACTTACCCCGTGTACTCGTAAATTAGTATCTACTACTGCCATTGAGTCTTGCCCCATTTTACATGTCCCTACTGGGTGATATTCGGTATCTGCAGTTTGGCGTATAAACTCAATTAGCTGCTCATCATTATTTATATCAAGCGGGTAGAGCATTTTACCGCGTATGTTATCAAAAGCGTTGCTTTGCATAATAGCGAGTGTTTTTTTAAGACCAGCAAGCATTACAGTTAAATCATCTGGATGGCTTAAATAATTAGGGTCAATAAGCGGTGCACTACGCGGATTGTTATCAGCTAATGTAATAGTACCTCGGCTTTTGGGGCGCATAATACTGCTGTGTATACTGTAACCATGCCCAGTGTGTAATTTACGACTATGATCGTCCACCAGCCCAATTACAAATTCTAGCTGCACATCGGGCGCTGGCGAGCCTTCAAATAATTTAATAAACGCGTGCGACTCTGCAAAATTACTGGTTAATCGCCCTTCTCGTTTACTAAACCAGTTAACGCATCCTTTTAAAATGCTGGCAATGCCAAGCGGGCTTATACCAAATGTGCCTTTACTTGTTTTTGATTTATAAAGTGGCACTACCGTTAAGTGATCTTGTAAATTAGCGCCAACACCTTCAAGTACGTGCTGAACCTTAATGTTATGTGCACTTAACTGCTCTTTTGGGCCAATACCCGAAAGCATTAATATTTGCGGCGAATTAATAGAGCCAGCACTGAGTATTACCTCTTTTTTAGCACGTAAATTAATAACCTCCTTATTACGCCCTATTTGCACGCCTTGCGTTATCTTATTAGCTATATTTATTTTATTAACGTGGCTATGGGTTAATACCGTTAAATTCGGGCGGTTTAAATGCGGTGTTAAATATGCTTTTGCTGCACTACAACGCTCGCCATTGTGCTGAGTTACCTGCGATAAACGCGCGCCGCTTTGCTCTTTACCATTTATATCACCGCTTAAATTAACGCCCTGCTCAGCACAGGCATTTAAAAAATATTGGTTTACATTGCTTGGGTTACTTAGCTCTTGTATATGTAGCGGGCCTTTTATTCCGTGCAACTCATTATTTATAAACGCTTTATTGTTCTCAGCTTTAATAAAGTACGGGAGTAAACTCTCAAAATCCCATCCCGTATTGCCATTAGCAGCCCATTGGTCGTAATCGTATTTGTTACCGCGAATATAAACCATTGCATTGGTAGAGCTTGACCCACCCAATACTTTGCCGCGCGGCACAAAACCACAGCGGTTATTAAGCTCTTTTTGTGGCACCGTATTGTAATGCCAGCTATTTATGCCATAAGGCACACTCGCTGCTATGCCAGCTGGCATTTGCACAAATGCACTTTTATCGCTGCCGCCAGCTTCAATTAAACACACACTGACATTTTTATCCTCAGACAATCGCGATGCCATAACGCAGCCGCCACTGCCTGCACCAATTATGATGTAATCATACTCTGTGCTCATACAACTTGCCGTTTACTTTTTATTTACACCACAATACATAAAACCAGCTCATTAATCGCTATTTATATTGCATAAACCCTCAGCTAAAAAACGACGTTAATTAAAGCCTAAACACATTAAAAACTTAACCTTTAAAACAAACACGCCAAAATTTAAAATGATACAATTATCGCTCTTATATTTTCCAAGGAGTGAGCATGAACTTTGTTATTGTTGGCACCAATTTTATTAGCGACACATTGTTAGCCGCTGCAAATACGTTAAACGATTTTAATTTATATGGGGTGTGCTCGCGCGCAGTATCTAGCGGCGAAGCATTTTTAGCCAAACACCCACAAAATGCACAAGCAAAAATTTTCACCTCAATCGAGCAAGTTTGCCAAGATCAAAATGTCGATGCTGTCTACATAGCCGCCCCTAATAGCTTACACAAACAATATGCCGTTATGTGTCTAGAAGCGGGTAAACATGTCCTTGGCGAAAAACCATCAGCTGCCAATTCTAAAGAGCTTGCAAGCATTATAGCTACAGCAAAAAAACATCAGCGCCTTTACATGGAAGCCATGATGACCACTCACTTGCCTAACTATGAACAGCTACAACAGGCAATGGTAAAAATTGGCACACCACGTAAATATATTGGCCAGTACAGTCAATACTCATCGCGTTACGATAAGTATAAAAATGGAGAACGCCCAAACACATTTTTACCCGAGTTTGCAAATGGTGCTTTAGTTGATTTAGGGATTTACCCGCTGTATTTATTAATTGCACTTTGGGGGGCACCAAAAAGCGTGAGTGCCAGTGGCGTATTGCTCGATACTGGTGTAGATGGTGCGGGCGATGTATTACTAAACTATGCAGATAAACAAGCCGTTATTAGTTACTCCAAAATATCGCAAGGCGACAACATAACCGAAATACAAGGCGAGCTTGGGCGCATACGTATAGAAGCCGTATCGCAACTTAAAAAAGTGGAATTTATTACTAATAATGGTGATGTAGAGATTATATCCCAGCCGTTTGATGAGCACTTTATGAAATACGAAGTTGAGCATTTCATGTCATTAGTGAAGCAAAATATCCTTGAGTCACCTGTTAATACGCACATTTTAGCCAGTAACGTAATGAGCGTTCTTGATGAAGCGCGCAAACAGCTTGGGGTTGTGTACCCTAACGACTAATTAAATAAAATATGGGCGTTAACCAACGACAGCTAACGCCCAGAAGAAAGCTTAAATAGCTCTCGTACAACGACACATTTTACAAAACACTTTAAAATAGCGATCCCCATCCATGGGCAATCAAATACTTCTACAACAAACTTAACACTGACAACCCAACTCGGTTTATTACCAATATTTATTACTCAATAACCTTAAATCTAACCTAACACATAAAAACATTACCAATCAAGCTGGCCAATTACATTATTTTAAACTAAATTGGTGATACAAGAATGCAACCGTTGGTGTAAAGTGGTTTTTAACCCTAACATCGCGTTAGAATTTTGACATAATAGTGAATTTTAAGGTAACCTCTGACATTAACAGTTGGTTTTGACTTATAGGCCCCAGAGGCCACTATTCCTTAAGGTAATGAAGGTAAAGTATGGGTAATCGTCGCTTATTTTGGCGCATAGTTGATAAAATTGAGTCTTTAATAAATCAAGGCGAATTTTCTGCTGGGAGTCGTTTACCACCTGAACGTGAACTTGCAGAAATGTTTGATGTAAGTCGCCCTACCATTAGAGAAGCTATTATCGCATTAGAAGTACGTGGCCGAGTTGAAGTTAAAACCGGCTCTGGTGTTTACGTAGTAGAACAAAAAAATGCATCTATAAAATCAAAAGAGATCAGTGCATTTGAACTTACTCAAGCTCGCGCATTAATTGAAGGCGAAATTGCCGCTTTAGCTGCTCAAAGCATTACAGAAGAAGAACTAGAGCAACTAAATAAAACATTAATTGCTATGGAAAAAGGCCTGTATGTTGAGCAAGCCGACCGTGAGTTTCACGAAATTATAGCTAGAGCAACGCGTAATAAAGCACTTGAATTTGCAGTGTCTAACTTGTGGGATTTACGTTTAACAAACCCACAAATTGTTGCTGACTATGGCAGTGTGTGTAAAAACAATAACGAATGCGTTATGGACGAACACACCGCTATTTATACAGCCCTAAAGTCGCATGATGCAAATGCAGCGCGCAGTGCAATGCACAAACATTTTAACCGCTTAATTAATGCTTTATTTGACGCTGTAGAATCGCGTGCACTTGAAGAAATTAAACGCAAAAATGATGAAAAACGAGGCCTCTACTCGCTTGATGGCTTAGTTAATAAAAGTGCCCACTAAGGCCTTTTAACCAACTGATTAAAGTTAGCAAACGCCTGTTTGCTAACTTTACCTCTTACTTTATTTACCTGCCCTATTTAATATACTTTTAATTGCGCTATTTTTGGTCGCAAACACTTACCTATAAATTTAAAAAAAGATACTATGCCGCCATTAATATCGGGCGGGTTTAGCTTTTATACTCCCTGCATTACAATTTAACTAATTGATAGAGTTACTCAACTCAAGGATAAAAATGCAATCATCTTCAAAAAGCTTTTTACTAGCAGTGTTGTGCGTACTAATGGCTATGGTCACCATACAGTCTGGCGCCTCAATTGCTAAACAACTTTTCCCAATTGTTGGCCCTGAGGGTACGACGGCACTTAGGCTTGGTTTTTCTGCTCTAATACTTTGTTTAGTGTTTAAACCGTGGAAACACTTACCCACACGAGGCAATCGTATTCCTATAGTTGTGTATGGTTTAAGTTTAGGCGGTATGAACATTTTGTTTTATTACGCCATTGAACGTATTCCACTTGGCATAGGTGTAGCGCTTGAATTTACAGGCCCGCTTGCTGTTGCCTTATTTTCATCGCGCCGTAAACGTGATTTATTTTGGGTTGCCTGTGCTATTGCCGGTATTTTGCTTCTGCTTCCAGATATGAGCGGCCAAGACAGCCTTGATCCATTGGGTGTAGCGCTTGCGCTTGGTGCTGGTGCATGTTGGGCAGGTTATATATTATTTGGTAAAAAAACGGGCACACAAAGCTCTGGTGGAGCAACTGTCGCATTGGGTATGACCGTTGCCGCTATAGTGCTAGTACCATACGGCGGCATTATGCAAAGCGCCGCGTTTACGTGGGAAATTATCCCACTGGGTATTGGTATTGCTATTTTATCAAGCGCACTGCCTTACACACTTGAAATGGTTGCACTGCGTAACATGCCTTCACAAGGGTTTAGCGTAATGATGAGTTTAGAGCCTGCAATAGCTTCGCTCGCAGGGTTTATTATACTGGGTGAATTGCTTACTTTATGGCAGTGGCTCGCTATTTTACTTGTAATTATTGCATCTGTTGGTAGCTCGTTTTCAAACGCAAAAAAACAGACTACTTAGTTAACTACCAAATAACCTAAATAATCTAAATAAAGTCACCACGCAACATGGTGACTTTATTCTGTTGTATCCAGTAATTTTTTAACTCACAGCCTTACTTTGCTTTTTAGTTGTAACCAAATAGCCAATCAACGAAATAAGCGGCATGCCCGTCGCGACCAGAGCAATACCTGTCCACCCGCACGCTTCATATAATGGGCTGGCAATAAGCGAGCCTACTGCGCCACCTACAAATATACTCGTCATGTAAATAGCGTTTAAACGCGCACGGCTTTGCGGCTCTAGTGCATACACTGCACGTTGACCCAATACCATATTGGCCTGCACAGCAAAATCAATAAACACACCGGTTAATGCCAATACTATAATGCCGTAAGGTAGCTCAAATAAGCTTGGTAAAAAGCACACTGCTGCAATTACTTTGGCCAGTAACGATACCTGATGTGTATAGCCTTTATCTGCCAAGCGACCAACAATGGGGGCAGCTACAGCACCTGCCGCACCCACTAATGCAAACAATGCTATTTCTGATTGCGATAAACCATACTCACGGGCAAGCACAACCGGTACGCTCGTCCAAAATAAACTGAACGATGCAAACATTAATGCTTGAAAAAGTGAACGTTGGCGCAGCATTGGTTGGCTAATCATTAACTGTTTAAGCGATTTTAATAACTTAAAATACGTTGTTTTATGGGTAGGTTGCCTGCTTGGAATAGCAAAATAAATTACGCCTGCAATAAACACCATACACCCTGCTGCAAAGTAAAATACAGCACGCCAACCAAAGTGATCGGCTATTAAGCTCGATATTGGCCTTGCAAGCAAAATACCTAACAGCAAACCTGCCATAATATTACCAAGCACCTGTCCGCGTTTTTCATCCGACGATAAATGCGCAGCAAGCGGAATAAGAACCTGAACAGACACCGAGCTTATACCTATCATCAAACATAAAATAAGCATTACATTAGGTGAATCAGCCAATGCCGTACCCACTAAACTTAAAAACGACACAGCGAGCGTTATAAGCATTAAGCGTTTGTTTTCTATTAAGTCAGCTAAAGGCACTAAAAAAAACAAACCTAAGGCATAACCTATTTGTGTAAGCGATACGATAAGGCTGGCACTATGCGAGCTTAACCCCACCTCTGGTGCTAGTAACTCAATGATAGGTTGAGCGTAGTAAATATTGGCAACAATAAGGCCGCAGCACAAAGCAATAATAGTGACGAGTGTATTGCTAAGTGGTTGTGGTGAAACGCCTGTTTGGGTCATGTGTATCCTACTTTACAAAAATAATAAAACCCAACCAGCAAACGCTGATTGGGTTTTTACAAAAAACTAAACTTTACTTAATTGGGGATGGCTGCCCATGTGGGCTTGAGCGTAAATACTGTTTAGGTGCAGTCACTGTAGCACCAAGCTCTGCAGCAACATGCCACGGCCAATGCGGGTTATATAAAATACCACGCGCAAGTGCTACGCCATCGGCTTGCTGCTCACTAATAATATCTTCGGCTTGTTGCGCCTCAGTGATTAAACCAACGGCTATTACAGGCATTTTAACAACGTTTTTTATCGCTGTTGCAAATGGCACCTGAAAATTAGGTTTTACTGGTATTTGTTGCTCAGGACTTAAACCCGCCGTACTTACATGAATAAAATCACAGCCGAGTTCATCAAGCGCTTTACTAAGCACTATCGATTGCTCTAAATCCCAGCCGCCTTCAACCCAATCGGTTGCCGAGATACGCACACCCACTGCTTTTTCACTTGGGAATACCGCGCGTACTGCTTTAAATACCTCAAGCAATAAGCGCATTCTGTTTTCTAGGCTACCACCGTAGTTGTCATCGCGCTTGTTTGAAAGTGGCGACAAAAACTGGTGTAACAGGTAACCGTGCGCACCATGTAGCTCGATTAAATCAAGGCCGAGTTCATCAGCGCGTTTAGCTGCACTGACAAAGTCTTTAATTAGTGAGTCAATATCGGATTGGCTCATTGCTTTTGGTACTGGGCTGTTAGCGTCATACGCAATTGCCGAAGGGGCGAGCGTTTGCCAGCCATTAACATCATCAGGTGCAATGGCATCGCCACCGTCCCATGGTTTTTCAGTTGATGCTTTGCGCCCAGCATGCGCTAACTGAATACCAATAGGCATAGGGCTGTATTGCCTTACTGCTTTTAGGCTTTTGTCTAGGGCTTGCTGGGTTTCGTTATTCCAAAGCCCTAAATCGCCATAGCTAATACGCCCTTCTGGGTTTACTGCTGTTGCTTCTAAAATAAGTAATCCTGCACCACTTAAACTCAATTGGCCCAAATGAATAGTATGCCAATCGCTAGCAGCGCCATTGTTTGCTGAATACTGGCACATGGGTGCAATAATAATACGGTTATCTAACGTTACTTGCCCAAGTGATAAAGGCGAAAATAGTTGGCTCATTGTTAATCCTTAAAAACACGCACAAAAAAGTGCTGACAAAACAAAAAAAAGAATACGAAGCGGCAATCAAACACGCTCACTCAATAACTTACACAGTTACTTATAATTCCGACTTAACACTCTTAATGGGGATAAAAATATACTTTAATAGTGCTGATAAAAGCATAATTAATAACATTATAAACTATCAATTTTAATGTAATAATTTGTTTAACGAGCACATCATAAAGCCATTTTTAAAAAATGAATGACTATTTACCTTTAAACAAGAGTGCGATTTTTAACCTAGCTGTACCTAATAGGACTAAGCTATTGCTTATATTGCCTATTAACTAAATACCCCCCCCCCACAAACAAAATATATTTATTCTATAAAAGTGAATTAAAATTCCAAGCTACTTCACTCCCTGATAAACTGCTTAACTTAATTTACTAATGTAAAACATTTGAACCGGGGATCACTTTTTATGTTTAAACCAAGCTTGTTAACCTTGGCTATTTCGAGCGCTGTTTCTAGCGTATTTTTATTGCCTAATGCCGCACTTGCTCAAGAAGAAGTTGCAGCTAAAAACAAATCACTCGAAGTAATCGAAGTTACAGCAACAAGGCGCAGCGGCTCTGTGCAAAATGCACCGCTAAATATTACAGCCCTTGATGCAGATATTATGAAAGATCAAAATATCAATGAGCTTGCCGATGTAGCGCGCTGGGTACCTGGTTTAACAATTACCGATCAAGGTGGTCGCTCAGGCTCGCCTATTATTGTTCGTGGTTTAAATACCAATTCATCTGGTCCATCATCAGATGGCGGCACGGTATCTACTTACATTAACGAAATTCCGGTTTCGGTAGATATGCGCCTTGTAGATATTGAGCGTGTTGAAGTATTAATTGGGCCACAAGGCACCCTTTATGGTGCAGGCACATTAGGCGGTGCAATTCGCTACATGCTTAAACAGCCTGAGCTTGATTTTACATCGCTTGAAGTTTACGGCGACCTGTTTCAAACAAAAGAAAGTGACTCTCTAGGTGGCGAAGGCGGTTTTATATTTAACCTTCCTATTATCGAAGATAAATTAGCGGTACGCGCCAGCTTAAATGTATATGAAGATCCGGGTTTTATCGATTACGGCTATGTAGTACGTGAACCTGGCGTATCGTTGCCAGATCCAGATTGGAGCGATAGCTCAGCAGTTAATAACAACCTTAAAAATGTAAAAGACGCCAACGGCGAAACCACCACAACAGGTCGTATTTCCGTACGCTTTAAACCAAATGAATCGTTTGAAGGTACGCTTAACTACTTTTACCAAAACCAAGACAGCGAAGGCCGCTCGATTGTTCATTACAACAGCCTTAATGCAAATAACGGTTTAAGCGATGTAATAGGTAAATACGAATCGGCTTATCGCTTTGAAGAACCTCGCGAGAAAAAAGATCAATTACTAAGCCTCGAACTAAAAGCCGACCTAGGTTTTGCAGAGCTAGTATCGGCAACCGGTATTTCAAGCTTTGATGCCGACGGTCAACGCGATCAAACAGACTTACTAATTCGTCTTGATTACGGTTATGAAGAGTTTCCTTCGTTTTCAACGTTTACCCGTGAAATTGACGAAGAAGATACCTTTACTCAAGAAATTCGCTTAGTGTCGCAAGGCGACAGCGACTTTAACTGGATTGTGGGTGGCTTTTACAACAAAACAGAAACCGAAGCATCAAGCCGAGAGTTTACCCCTGGGTTTGACCAATTCGCTATCGATAACTTTGGTGGCGAGCAGCTAAGACCTGACTCATTAGAATACTTAGAGCTTACAAAAAGTACCGTCACTGAGTCTGCACTATTTGGTGAAGTTGGCTACCAAGTTACCGACAAATTAGATGTGACCATTGGTGCCCGTTTTTACAAATACGATATAGAGTCGCAAGCGGCTTTTGACTTCCCGCTAGCAAATACATTATATGGTGGAGTAGATCCTGATGTAACCACCGTTGCATACGAAAAAGACGAAGCAGGCGATAACGGTAACTTATTTAAATTTAATGCTAAATACCAGTTCACTGACTCAGTAATGGGCTATGTAACAGTAAGTGAAGGCTTTAGAATTGGTGGTTCAAACGGTTTAGTGTCTTGCCCTGATCCAATTGTTGAGGATCAACAAACAGGTTGTGGTAAACCTGACGAATTATTATATGAAGCCGACACCACAACAAACTACGAGCTAGGCTTTAAAAGTACATGGTTTAGAAGCCAGCTACACTTTAACGCCGCGTTATTTAACGTAGATTGGGATGATGCACAAATTACAGGCGCTACAGATATAGGTCAATTAACGTACCTTTCAAACGCAGGCAGCGCTAATGCAAGAGGGGTAGAAATTTCAACCCGTGCTATTTTATCTGACTCGTTTTCAGTTTACGCAACCTATGCTTACACAAAAGCAGAGCTAACATCAGACGCACCATTTTTGTTTAATGCCGATGGTACCGATGGCGCAGAAGACGGCGACCGTTTACCAGGCTCACCTGAAAATCAATTTTCTATGGGTGTAAACTATCAAACAGACGTGTTTAACGACAAAACGCTTGATATTAACTACGGTTTAACCGCGCAAAGCGACGTGCTTTCAAGAGTAGGGCTTCGTGATAACGGCGAAACACTACCAGGTTACAGCTTAAGTAATATATCAGCTAAATTAACAGCCGATGCATGGTCAACTACGCTATATGTTGATAACCTATTCAACAAATACGCGGTTACATCCGTTCGTCGTTCAGATGAAGACATAACATCAGCTAATGGCGCCGACATACAACGTAACTACGGCCATTACATTAATCGCCCGCTTACGGTAGGTGTTAAATTTAACTACAAATTTGAAATATAATTTAAGCGACTTTTAAACAGTCTCACTTTTTAAATACTGTTTTAAGGCTCAAATTTATTTGAGCCTTTTTATTTTCTTTTACAAAATAATAATTACCAAAACCATGCAGCCAAATTTAAAGCAACTTCATCAAAGCGCAATACACTCCCTAAACCAAGGTAAAATAGAGCAAGCACACAAAGCCCTAGTGGAGTTAGTGACACTCAAACCAGACTTTGCTGATGGGTATTTTTTGTTAGCTATGGTTAATTTAACTGTTGGGCAAATACACAAAGCAATAAAGCTCATCGAAAAAGCCCTTACCCTTGGCCAAAGTATTGAATACACCGCGCAACTTGCTAAATGTTACGCACTTACTGGCGAATTACAAAAAGCAAAAAATACCGCACTATCGGTGCCATTAAAGCAAATAACTAAAGCCCTTGATGCCGACACACTTGGCGTTGCACTTACTCAAGCAGGTATTCACGAGCAAGCACTTAACTACTTTGAGCGCGCTATTACACTGGCTACAGCGGCTAACAAAGCTCAACCACCGTTTTATTATAACTACGGTGTAAGCGCTAAGTTTTTAGGGCTATTTGATAAAGCCCAACTCGCTTTTGAAAATGCCATAGCGCTTAACCCGCTGCACCACCAAAGTCATTTTGCATTAAGTGATTTAACTAAAGTAAGTACACAAAACAATCATATTGAGCGCTTAAAAAATGTATTTGAGCAAGTAACACACCCCGATGCAAAACTGCATATTGGCCATGCACTCGCAAAAGAGTATCAAGATATTGGTGAATATTCAGAGGCTTTTAACGCGTTAGAGCAAGGTAAAATAGTAAAACGTGCTGTGCAGCCGTTTGATCATAAAAGCTCAACTGAGTTATTTGAACACATTAAACACTTAAGTGAGCAGCACACACAAGCGCTGACACAAGGTAACCCAACGGCCGAACCTATTTTTGTATTAGGCATGCCCCGCTCTGGCACCACATTGGTTGAGCGTATTTTATCGAGCCACAGCGACGTGCAATCAGCCGGTGAATTACAAGACTTTGGCCTAAGTGTTAAAAAGCTGAGCCAAACACAAACACCCCATGTGCTCGACACTCAAACGCTCAGTAAAGCCTACGAGCTTGATTTTAATCAGCTTGGGTCAACCTATTTAAACGCAACACGCGTAATAACAGGCAGCCATAAACACTTTATTGATAAGCTCCCGTTTAACTTTTTTTATATCGATTTAATAACCAAAGCACTGCCAAACGCCAAAATAATTTGTATGCTGCGCGATCCAATGGACACCTGTATTGGCAACTATCGCCAATTATTTACCATTAATAACCCCTACTACGCGTACTCGCTCGACTTACTCGACACAGCAAAATTTTACAGCCGTTTTTACAAACTAATGCAGCACTTTAGTACCCTGCACAGCAATATAAAATTAGTAAAATACGAAGAATTAGTCGCACAGCCCGAGCAACAAATTAAAGAGTTAGTCAGCTTTTGTAACTTAGAATGGCAAGCACAATGTATAGACTTTCACTTAAACACCGCTCCGGTATCTACGGCCAGTAAAGTGCAAGTACGCCAACCATTAAATAGCAAAGCAATTGGCCGTTGGAAGGCATTTAAGCCCCATACTGATAAAGCAGTGGAGTACTTTTTAAAGCAAGGTATTAGTATTGAATAAACGTTTTATTTTACCGGTGGGAAAATCCAAATAGGCGGCTTTGTGCCAATGTAGGTCGGATAAGCGAAGCGCCATCCGACACAGTAAAATACCTTGCCAATTATTATCAACATTTTATGTTGTGGAGTGGCGGAGAATGCCAACAGCAGATATTACCTTTCAAAGCCTTTGAGTGGGACTGCTAAGCCACCATTGCAGTCATTGAGGTTTAAGTTAAAGAGCCAATAAAACTAACACTTCACTTTGTCATCCATTGCTCTACTATGTATAACCAAAATCAGGATGAAATAAGGCCATACATTTCTGTTATTATGAAAAATCTATTATCTATTCGTTCTTATAGCACAAAACCAACCCGTCACTCACATCACTTTAATCAATTGGTTTTACCTTTACGTGGTGTCATAAATATATGCGTTGGTGATTTCAATGGTAAAGTTGCGCCAAGTGAATGTGTTGTAGTTAAAGCCAATGAAGAGCACTTGTTCACTGCAGATACTGAAGCTAGATTTGTAGTTGTGGACATGAAAAACCTACCCCTAAATATTTCATCTTCACACTGTATTGTTTTTGCAATTAACTCATCCCTTAAAAGTTACTTAACCTTTATCGAAAACCAATTAGAAAATAAAGTTAATGCTCAATTAGAACAGGCGATGTTTGAAATGTTCAATTTACTGCTTGCAGAGCAACCTTTATTGCCAAAAGTAGATAACCGTATTGGTACAGCAATATCCTTCATAGAGCAAAATATTGCAGAGCAACTTCACATTAAACGCCTGGCTGAATCTGCTTTTCTAAGCGAAACGCAGTTTAAGAAACTATTTAAGCAACAAACAAATATGACTGTGATGAAATACGTAACCAAACTTCGTATGGAAAAAGCGCAAGCTTTACTAACACACACAGATTATCCACTATCAATCATTGGTGAAAAAGTAGGCTGCAAAGAGCCGTCAGCCTTTAGCCGAAAGTTTTCACAATACTTTGGCCTACCACCTAATAAATTCAAAAAGTAAACTTAGTCTTTATTGTCAACGATAGCGTCTTAATTGTTAAAAACTCCTTTCATCATTAGCATACAATTTCTGTATTGAAATAATAAAAAAACAGGTATCACTATGCAAAGTCATCACGGAAGTTTTAAAGGTGTAATTGCTATCATTATTGCTAGTTTTTTGTGGGGAACAACAGGCACCGCAGCAAGCTATTCCCCTGATGTGAGTCCGTTTGCAATTGGTGCATTCTCTATGGGAATAGGGGGAGTGCTACTTGTTATTACAGCACGAAAAACGTTATTTATAGATTATAAGCTCATGATTTCACAGCCTAAGGTATTACTTTTAGGTGCCGCTTCTGTCGCTATTTATCCATTAGCATTTTATACTTCAATGCGTTTATCAGGTGTTGCAATTGGCACTGTAGTTTCAATTGCTACGGCACCTTTTTTTGCTGCAATCCTTGAAAGCCTAATTAGTAAAAAAAATATATCACTGGAATGGGTACTGAGTTTTGTTATTGGAGCTATAGGTATTACTTTATTAACGTTAGGTAGAGATCAGAGTAATGATCCTTCATACAGTATTAATCAACAGAGCCTGGGTATTCTTTTGGGGTGTATTGCTGGATTAACCTATGCAGGTTATTCATGGGCAGCAAGGAGTTTAATTGAAAGTGGAGTTCATTCGAAATCGTCAATGTCAGGACTGTTCGGTTGTGCTGCTTTATTGTTACTCCCTTCATTATGGTTTACAGGTGATAACTTATTTTCAAGCGCAACCAATGCATTGGTATCTTTGTATATGGCAGTAATTCCAATGTTTTTAGGATACTTACTATTTGGTTTTGGCTTGAATTATATAAATGCAAGTAAAGCGACATTACTTACCTTAATAGAACCATTAGTTGCAACTGTTTTAGCCGTTTTCGTTATTGGTGAAAGGTTTAAGATAATTGGTTGGATAGGTGTGGCTTTGGTATCACTATGCCTATTAATGCAAACCATCAAACCTCAAAAGCAATTAAGATTACCTATTAAATCTATGTAGCTTAAGAGCATTAACAATACTTTTAAAAGCCTGCCATAGGGTATGATTCATTTGTATAAAGTAAAAAACATGAACGCTCGTAACGAACGTTCATAAAATGTAATAACCAAGGAGACGAGTATTGACTTCATACATCATAATTTCTCACAGTCTGCCTCACGCTCACAGCCGAACTTCGCTAAAGTGCCATTTATAGTATTTGAATTTAGGTCTAGATTGATGATCGTAAATGCCAGCATAGCGGTTGTTCAAGTATTTATATTTAGATGACTTATTTGTATCCCCCTAATCTCTGCCATATTAGAAAGTTACTGGTTAAGATTAGGTTTTTGTATCGCTGATAAAGATGCATATCATGTTCATCACTCTTCTTTATCCAGCAACTCCATTAATCCAACCAGTGCAGCGAAAAGTACAGGCCAAATTATCCAAGTTACGCCCCAATCCATAGTCCATAAGCTCCAACCAAGAAAGATAGCGATTAGCAAAGGCCAGTAGAATGCAGCGAGTTTTTCAGCACGTTTTACACGTCTACTCTTTACGGTATCTAGAGGCTCGGCGAAATTAGACAGCCACTTTAATTATACATACCAAACTGTGTCATAAAATTTATCTTTTAGGTTAAAAATTTACCTTTCCTACCAACGGTGAAACTAGACAGCCACTTTAATTATAATTAATCCAACCAGTGCAGCAAAAAGTACAGCCCCTACAGGCCAAATTATCCAAGTTACGCCCCAATCCATAGTCTATAAGCTCCAACCAACGGCGAAGCTAGACAGCCACTTTAATTATACATACCAAACTGTGTCATAAAATTTATCTTTTAGGTTAAAAATTTACCTTTCCTACTGGATTACTTCCATTTCACCTATTAAATAAGTCATTAACTCTATTAAACCTAAATCACACGCATAAAAATGGCTGCATGGTGCAGTTGTGATTTATTACTGAATAGTTTTACTGAGTAGCTTAAGTTTTATGCAAGTAGCTTTTCGCAGTTACTGATATTCGCCCGTCGCTTTCTGTTTAAATTTTACAGTAACTTGCTTGTGAACTTGGCCTGCCTACTGCACCATGAAATACACGCGTAAATTGTGTGGTGAGTTTTAACCAGTTTTCGGGGGGATATATTCACTCTTTCGAGTAAGGGTAGGTGCGAACTTTCAATATAACCTCGTTTGTCTTCTCGTATACAATGTCCAGTTAACTCAACAAGTTCAAGGTACGATTTAAACTGAAACGGCAGCCCTTTTGGCATAATTTGACATGGCATGCCTGCAAAGCGCAGTAGTTGTTTTGGTTGCTTGCCAACCTTTACATACGTTAAACGCTGTTTGATGCTGGTATGGTATGACTCCTCTGGGGTGTTAGCCATTTTGGCTCTAATTGGGTTTAAATCGACATACGCCATACAAGCAGCAAGTGCCGCTTCATCCAGAAGTGCTTGGGACGTAAAACGTCCCTCCCAAAACCTACCTGTGCAATTATCTTCTTTGTTCGCTCTGCGGGCAATATCTTCATTTAGTAATCGCATAAACCAGCTAATACTGGATAGGCGCTCGCGGTATTGGTTTACTGTTTGATTGAAAAAGATAAGTTCGGCTTTACTTAGCTTTTCACCTTGTACATATTTTTGCGTAAGTACAGTGCCTTTACAGAGCTTATGCCAGCGAATGATAATCGCTTTATCGTTTAATCGATTCGCTTTTTTATCATCAACATACAGTACTAAGTGGGTGTGATTACTCATAACAGCGTAAGCACATACATCAATACAAAATACCTTCGCTAATTCAAGCAGCTTATCTTCAACCCAGCCTCTGCGGTGCTCGTAAGACTTGCCTGTAAAGTGGTCTTCACCACACAAAAGCACGACGCACGCAACGAGAAATACAGTGGTAGTATTTTGTATCAACCAAACTTATTAGGCCCTTTCTTGCGATAGCCATAAGACACTCTGCTTGTTTTGTGAACTAAATAAAGCCCAGTACTTCTTTTCATAAAGTGCAAAATTTAGAGTGGGTGTCTTTTCTATTGTCTATCCGACACAGTAAAATACCTAGTCAATTATTATCAACATTATATGTTGTCAAGTGATTGGAGGGTGGCCATAAGCGGACTTTACCTATAGTATTTTCTTATGTGCTTAAAGCTTGAGCTCTAAACCATAGCCAACAAATTACAGAACTGTTTTAATTTTATATCCTTTTATTGGCATTACATTCTTACTCCAGAAATCTTATGCAGCTCAATTGTTTTATAACACTGCAGATATATCGCTATTTCTCGAAGTGATTTACTTGCTGCCAACCCTCGTGAAATGCTTTCTCGTTGTGCAAGAGTTAGTGTTACTTGTGAGCATTTCGGCTCAAGCGGCCATACGCCGCCTGTTTTATGGATAATACCTAATATAGATGAATAGTATCGTCCAAATAATCTTCCTATATCATCCGCACTATCACCATGCTAATTTCGACCCCAAATTAACCTTTTTTGTTCTGCATTATTATAAATACGCTTTCTCTGTTTCATGTAAACGCTTCTTTAACTAATAATAAGGATAGCGTTGCATTCTTCAGTTGAACTCTCAGCCTCAAGCAGAAGTAATGTAACTTGATTGTTCAAAAGTAGCACCCGATCGACAAGTTAACACCAAAAACTTAAAAGATTGTTTTATGTTTTGAATAGTAAGATAAAATTTACACCTTAAAAGTACAAAACATTTATAGTAAACGTTTAATAAAGCTTAATTGGATCGCTTTATTTCGGCATGACCAAGCCATAAACTTATCGCTACCAATAAAACTATAATAGCTAAGTATAGTAGTTCAACCATAGATTTAGGTTTAATTTCAACAAGGTAAGCAAATACCTTGATCACTAATAGCATGATAACAACTTTACCTAGCTTAGCTTTTAGCTGATCTATCGTTTTTATCTCATAAGCTTTTGATGTATGCTGCCGTGAATTTTCTATTGGACTGATAAACAGTTCGTATAAACCAAAAGCAAAGATAAATAATATAGCTGACAGCAGAAACGTATCTAAAATTTCAACTACAAAAAGAATAATATTGTCGCGGGTTACATTGCTTGAGTGAGTAATTAAATAATCAAATAAAGCTGAAATTAGATGAATAACTTCATATAAGCCCAAACAAATCAAAGCGACACCAGTCACCATACATGAGATAACACCAAAAACGAGTACAATTCGGCTGTTCCAAAGCATTGACTCAAACAGTTTTTCCATACTTCCCTCTTATAATTAAGCGCGCCATTCACTAATTTTTTTAATGAATGGTTTAAAATGGTTATTTTTTTCAGTGAACATACTTATATATTCAGGTAAAACAATGCCGCCAGCCATATGCCTATGTCCGCCACCAAAACCTCTATTGGTATTATTTAAGGTTTCTCTTGCTAACTGCCCAACATCAACATATTGGCACTCAGAACGAAACGATAGTTGCAAACCATTATTTTGTTTAACAGCTATAATAACAACATCAAATTCGTTAACGGATAAAAGAAAATCTCCCAGCATACCTAGCATATTCTTAGGACATGGTTCAGGTAGTATCACAGAGGCAACACCATTATTAACAGACAAATTTCTAAACGCGTGCTCAAAATTCCTTAGTTCCTCTTGCATCAAGGTATTTCTCAACACACGATTAACAAAGGATAAATCTGAGCGGGCATTTAAGTAAACAAAAGCCTTAATATCAGCTTTACAGAAGCCCCTTGTCATATTCGCGGTATCAACATTTAATCCTACTAATAACGCGCTCGCCACCTGTACTGACATTTCTATACCAAGTAACTTATAATATTCCCAGATAATGGTCGCAGTGGCTCCATAATCACTACGAATATCTTTAAACCAAAATGATTTAGTAGGTTTAATAGTGTGATGATCTATTACTGCTATCTCATCGCCCGGCACGTCTGTTACATTTTTCTCACCGATGCAACCATCAACATTAATGATTTTATCTGACGGATTTAACTTTACTTGTGAGCAATGATAAATTGGAATTTCTAACCATTGGATCAGGTTGGAAAGTGAAATTCTGTCAATTTCTCCGTTGTAAACAATCAGAGTGCTGATCCCATAGTGAGATAGCAACACTGATAATGCATACGCAGAAGAAATAGCATCATGATCAGGAAAATCATGCGCCTGAATTATCACCCGCTGAAGCGGGGATAACCGTTTAATAAAGGCTAAAACCTCTTCTTTGCTTTTCATAACAATAAGGTATCTACTGCAATCATAATTGTTATTTAGTTATAGATTTTATTGTATTGTCTATTGAACAAAACATGTTTGTACACTCACCTGAAAGCATGACAATCATGCCACGCTTTATACGTGATTGGTGTTCTTCTTCAACTGTTATAAATGACTTTCGATTAAAAATATTGTCTTTATCTACAAGTTCACCAGCAGCAACTTTGACTAACTCACCACCCATCTTTAGATAAATAGCAACCGCCTGTTCTGCTTTAGCGCCGTGTATACGACCTAAGTTAGTTTCAAAATATATTTTACCTTCAGCTTGCTTAGCACCAGTAACTATTCCTTGTGAACCTACATATTTGCTTAAAGTTACGTAATCGTCATCACCTTTTTCAAGTAACTCACCAATAGCCCCTTTAATTACGCTATTTACCATACCGCCCTCATTACATTTACGACTAGAAGGGCTCTCTTGTGAGCTAGACTTACGACCAGATAAATTCACAGATAAAATTTGCTGCATTGAAGGTAATGAACGAATCTGGATGTTACCTTTTGCTCGGCCTGTGTAATCACATTCGTCAGGATGCCTTGTGCTCTCACCTTTTTTATTTTTAGTAGTGTAAGACTTTTCATATTCACTACCCCAAGAGTAACTTGTGATCGTTGGAATAACTAAGAACTTAGCTTCTACCGGACCTTCATAAGCATCATAGTCTTCAGCTAAATTTTCTTTTAATTGAATTTCATCAATAAAACGCTGCGCCATTTGACGGTCAATAACTTCTGAGCCACTATCAACAACGAATTCTCGAATGCTGTCAGCAAATAAAGCCTGCACATACTCTGGCACACCTACTTTTGTACCTTGAGCAACGAGTAATTTACTACTTTGAATACTACCTAAGTCATCTGGCGTGCCCGGTACAGAGCCAATATTAACATCTGGAAATGTTGGTAATGCAGTTGGTGGCTGAGTAGAAACACAACCGGTAATGGTTAAAGCGGTTACCATGCTAACTAAAAGGTTCTTCTTGTTCATTTGTAACTTCCCTTTATCAATTATTTAATTTGTATTTTCTGTAATAAGCTTTTTTCAGCTCTTGCTAAAGACTGAGATTTTGACTCAAATGAAGAACCTTTCACTTTGAATGATTCTTGATATTTCAAAGTGTCAGTTTCATCGAAAACTAAAATTTCAGTATTTAAAATTGTGAGATGGCTTTTATAGGCTAGTGTCTGTTTTTTCTTAATATTGAATTGCACAACACCAGTATTTTCACCACTGCTAACAACATAAAAGCCATTGTTTTTTAAAAACTTTATTGTTGATCTTTTAAATTCAGAACTAACCAATTCTGAAAAAGTTAAAGTGTATCTATTACGTTTTTTACACTTTTTAAACGTACGGTCGAAGGTATTAAGGGTCTGATAAAACTCATCTTCTGAACCATCGCTAATACCAGAGCCAACATAAGCAGGAATGAGCTCATTCAACTTTTCTTTGTTACTCGCTTCATCAGAAAGCGCATAGAAACATGATGGCGTATATTTACCTTTAAATTCTTCTAAAGCGAAAAGTAGATCATCATTTAAATTTACCAGTTGATGCTTGATAGAGCGTTGCACTAGCTTACGTTCAGCACGCACTAAAACATACCAATTCCCTAGCTTTTCTTCACTCGCCACTACTTCAACATTCGGTAGTTCAATACCACGACTAACCGCCTCAGTTTGTTGAGTAGCACGTGTTTGTGTTTGGTTGTTTTCTTTCGTTTGAGTGATTTGAGACTTAGCCGTAATACGGGTTGATAACTTCATGACAATATCAGCCATCGCTGATTTTTGAGCTTGGTCGTAGTTTATATCAGTACCTAATCCATAAATGAATTGCTTGTTATCTGCAGGAACATCTAATGCAAAGCTCTTCAAAGTGATTAAGCAAATAAAAGTAGTAATTATATAACGTAAAAACATAGCCTTTCCTTATATATGCTCTGCAAAATAGTTTTTACTATTTACAACTTTGATCAGGTAACGCTGAGTTTCTGTATGGGTTTTAGTTTTAATTACTTCAAACACTTGCTCTGGTGTCATCTTATTAATTTTATTAATCGCTTTCATACGACCTCTTTCACCATTATTGAAAGCTCTCGCTAAATTGCCAATACCTGTGTTATAAGCTGCAATTGCGCAATACATACGGCTTGTTGGGTTTTCAACTTCTTTTAAGTAGCGGCTCATTAAAATGTTGAAATAAGCACTGCCATATTCAATATTTTTTGTACCATTAAATAAAAGCTCTGGCGTAGGATTTTTGTTGATGGAAAATATTTTTTTATTTACATCGGCACCGGCAGTGGATGGCACTATTTGCATTAAACCGTAAGCAGGAATGTGTGATTTAGCCATAGGGTTAAAGTGACTTTCAGTTTCCATAATAGCAAGTAAGACCTCTTGATCAACCTGCCACTGATTAGCTTGCATAGCCACTTGGGATAAATACTTTTCAGCTTTATTAAAGCGATCTCGTTTTAGCTGAATTTTATAAGACTTTATATTTTTCTTCGTTACTGTATCTTGCTTTTGACTTAATTCATTCAGCTGACTGTTTAACTCCGCAACTTGACCTTGAGCACGTTTTATTTGTTTCAAGGGAAGCTCTTCACGTTCAATAAACTGATCAACCTGAGCAATTTGTTGCAAAAGCCTTTTTTCTGTTCTGGCAACAACTATCGCTTGTTGTTTTTCTGCCGGAACTTCTTCAACCATACTTAAGACAGCCTTTAACTCTTTTCCATCCTCAATTCCAAGATGCGCTAACAAGGTATCTTGTTTTAGAGATATTTTTTTCGCTGGTTTTTTGATCTTAGAGGATAAAGTAGTTTGCGGGGTTTTCGCTGGCGTAAAAGCAAATTCAATATTTTGTTTAGCAGCCATTTTAGGGGCTACATTGAGCGCTTCTATAATCGCATCACGTACCATCACTTTTTCGTCATCCGCCGTGATTCGACCTTGAGCATCTCGTTGAATACTGACTTCGATAGTGTCGTTTTCAAAGTTAGCAATGATTTTAACGCTTTTATCATCAGAGTAAGTAACATATTCAGTGTCTGAGCTTAGCTCTGCGACACCCCACTTTTCAATCAGCTCTTTTTTATAAGCTTCATAATGTTGGGTGTAGTCATCTGTATATTCTTTGTGCTTGCTCTGGTATTTCTTTTTGAAATCGGCAAAATCATTTTGCACCTCATAAGCAGCTGAACTTGCTGATGACGCACAGATAACAAGTGCTAATGACAACATTCGCTTTAAAGCCATGATAAAAAACATCCTTATTTTTTGTAATACAACGAATACTCAAAGTCTGTTAATACTGAATCTGCCACTATCGACAAACTCACCTCACCAACACCGTAAAAGTTGTTTCTCACCTGCTTAGTAAGTCGCTTAACGCCTGCCAATAAACTTGGGGCTTCATCATTCATATTAAGCTTTTCATATAAGCCTTTGAACTCGGCTTTTGAAGCATTAATATTTTGCTCATAACCAATAGCACCAAAATATTGATTGACAAACAGTTTTTCTTTACCCAATTCTTCTTTCACGAGTAAGAACTCAACATTGTTAAAATCTAATGTAAAGTCTTGAAATTCAGTATAATTATCAGCAATCGATAAGGTATTTTCTTTTTCTCGCTTATCAAGTAACCCATAAGGAACAAAGTCGTCAACTAAACCAGTAATGGTATAAGCGTTTACTCTGTCACCTTCTAAAATTAAAGTTAGAATAAACTTTTTTTCAAGGTAATACGCAAAGTTTAAATTTTTATGATGTTTACTTTTTTTAATTAACTTTGGCTTACCAAAATGTGTTGAGATATAGTCTAAGTTACTGCCGACATTTACATGATTTAACGATTCATATTCATACTTATGTGTGAAGTTTGACAGCGTTAACTGCCAAGCTTCGACTGCAATATCTTTAGTATCACCCCATTGCCCTATTGCCATTAAGCCTAAGGCAATAGCGACAAAATATTCATAGAGAGATTTTTTTTTTTACATTTTCTTGCTGTTCTTCATCACTGTTTTGCATTTCTGTTGCCATTATATTTGTCCTAACGACTATTGTGCGTTTTCAGCTTTAGTGAAGTTTAAATACAGTAAAGTTTCATTTTCTGGGCTTAACTTAACTGGTGCCTTTTTTATCACTTGTTTAAATAGTGATTGTGCAGCTTCTTCTGTTACTGTCACTAAAGCGCATAAGTTTTTTTGTTCACCCATTTGTGCATAGTCAACTTTAATAACTTTTGATGAACGTAAGGCTTGCTCAGTAAACTGAGTCGTCGTGTTTAAGAATTTTGATTTTGATACGGTTTCATCTAGGTTAGTAATTTTCTCAGAATACTGTTCTTGTAATGAAGCAATACGAGTATCAAGTTGATTTACAAGTTCAGCACGTGCTTGCATCGTTGCTTCTGTTTTGTCCATCGCAAAGCTATTTGATGCGACAACGCACGATGAAGCAATTAAGCCACTCTCAGCTGAAGGGTTCAACACCCACGAAGGTATTTTCATCCCCATCTCTGAAGCGTTATTTTTAGGTGTAGAGTTACAACCTGAAATTAGTACTGAACATACGGTAATTGATAAAATTATCGCTTTAACTTTAAACATTTTTAGTCCCTTAAATTGCGAGATATCCAATAGAACAACATGCACCAACAAAAAGTTAACAAATGTATCTCTATATAATAACGGCATTAAACTACAGTACCTACGATAAGGTCAACACTTTCTCTTACAAAAATTCTTAAAGTACATGCATTTAAGAACCTCTACGAAGCACCAAAGTGTTATCGATGGTCCACCCCCCCCTAAAGTAAGGTCCGTGACTGTTTATCACATTTACCTCAATCAGATTTTGGAAAGCTAAACCTCATGATTAAAAAAGAACTTGGTTTAACTAAGTACATTTAAGGCTTGAACGCTATTTGAGTGACCTTGATTCATTTGAGCAATTGAAAACATCAATTTCACTTACCGAAGGTTGTTTTACTGTTAAATATAAGGCTTGAATTGATTAATGCATTTGATTGCTGAAATCAGGCTTGAGTTTGTAGGCTAGTACGGATTTTCCTGACATTATAACCCCTGAGCGTCTTTCAATGGCTGTGAGCTCAAAGCCGACTACTAGCAATTTGCAGATACCGCATACTTTAAAAACCTTTGCTATAGCACACTATTTTTTATCATTATGACCGGGAGTTATTCTGTTTTTAAAACCATACCTTTCGATTGGGCAAATATCACTAGCGCAAATACTATTTCGGTTATCCCGCCAATAAAGGCGCCGATTACAAAATTGGCATTTAATACAATACACAACATGCCAAAAAACATAAGCGAAGCACCTAAAATCCAGTACACTTTCATGCCATATAAAGTGTTGAAAACTAAATAGCGAACACCAATTATCATCAGCATTATTGAATAAAACCATTCAGCTTGAAGTTTTGCTACGTAAAACGCTAAAAACAAACCAACAAATAAAATAATAGTGCTTTCTAAGGCCAATTTACCTAATGGGTTTTTAGGGTCATGATTGCCAGAGCGTTTAAGAGCTTTTGAAAGTAGCATGGCTAAAGGATGTATAAACATACCACCAAAAAACAAAGTAAGCATACTCGATTGATTTGAATGCAGTAATGCGACAAAGCCAGCTATACACCAAACCAAGCCAGACACTAATACACCGGTTCCACCACCGAAGTATGCGAGGTTCATATTTTGTTGCGCATCTTCAAACTTCATAAAAATCCTTAATTTTAGAAATATCCCTAATTTAATATTATCGCATCGTTATTAGTTACAAATCGTTACTCGAATACACACTTAAAATAGGGAACTTATAATCGGCAAACGATACAGTTAACGATTGTGTTTCGTTGCCTTTAAAACCGAGTTTAAATTCCATTGGCATGAATCGGCTGCCGTCAGCAAAAAGTGCAAGTAAGTGCTCCTCGCCTAATTCGCGATTGCCCGACGATAAGTTAGTTAGCGTTATAACAGCCCAGCGTTCGCCCTCTTCATTACTCATTAATACATAATTAACGATTTTAAAATCCCCTTTTTTAGGGGTTATGTTGCTATCGTTTGCAAACGATAAGTGCATGCTATTTGGTACTGCACGGTCAACATTTAGCGCTTTGATAGAGTCGGCTTGGGTTGCCCACGAAAGCACCAATAAAATGATCACTAAGGCTTTATTCACTGTTAGTTCCTTTTTATTACCTAGTAAATTACGTAACAAATTACATAACAATAACTGTTTAAATTATATTCGCATTCCATACCTATTATGTAAACAAACGATCATCGCAATTTTACCCAGCGCTTTGGCTGCGCCGCTGCAGACTAAGCGCTCATTCAGTGTGCTTGCGCTACTTTAGGGTAATAACAAGTGATAATAGTAAATAATTCAAAGCTAACTTAAAATTAAACAGGAGTATAAACGTATGGCAAGCACACATAAAAACTCAACAATGGATTTATCTGACCACAGTAATAGCATTCAAGTAAGAGGAGCGCGCGTTCACAACTTAAAAAATGTAGACGTTGATTTACCTCGTAACGCATTGGTTGTTTTTACAGGAATATCGGGCTCTGGAAAATCGTCGCTTGCGTTTGGAACGCTGTTTGCTGAGTCGCAGCACCGTTATCTTGATTCGGTTTCGCCTTACGCCCGTAGGTTAATAGATCAAGTTGATGAACCCGATGTTGATTCTATTGAAGGGCTCCCGCCTGCCGTTGCTTTGCAGCAGCAACGCGGCGCACCGTCGGTTCGTTCATCAGTTGGCAGCATAACAACTATTTCTAACGCGCTACGTATGCTTTACTCACGCGCAGGCGAATACCCCAAAGGGCAAGGCATACTTTACGCCGATGCGTTTTCGCCGAATACGCCACAAGGTGCGTGCCCAGAATGCTCAGGAATAGGCCGAGTGTTTGAAGTAACCGAAAAGCTACTTGTGCCAGATGATACAAAAACTATTCGCCAGCGCGCCATCGAAGCGTGGCCACCAGCATGGCAAGGTAAAAACCTAAGCCGTATACTTACCTCGCTTGGTTATGACATAGACACACCTTGGAACAAACTTTCTAAAAAAGCACGGGATTGGATTTTATTTACCGACGAAACACCTAGTGTGCCGGTATATCCAGATTACACCTATGAGCAAACACAAAATGCGATAAAAAATAACGAAGATCCAAGCTACATGGGAACTTTTTCAAGCGCTAAACGCTTTGTTTTACAGTCTTTTGCTACTACCCAAAGCCCGCGTACTAAAAAGCGCGTATCACAGTTTATGCAAATATCGCAGTGCCCTACTTGCCAAGGTAAAAAATTAAAACAAGCATCGTTAAGTGTTAAATTTGCAGGGCTTGATATTGGCGAGCTATCTCAACTTACATTAAACGAGCTTGCTAAAAAACTAAGTAACGCCGCCAATACCAAAGTAAATAAAAATACAAAAAATCCAGAGCAAGCCATTGTTACGCAGCGCATTGCCAGCGATATACTCACCCGTATTGAAGCACTAACCATGCTTGGTTTAGGATACTTGTCGCTTGAGCGTACAACGCCAACGCTCTCACCCGGAGAGCTACAACGGTTGCGACTTGCCACACAAATTCGCTCTAAATTATTTGGGGTAGTTTACGTGTTAGATGAACCTTCAGCGGGTTTACACCCTGCCGACACACAAGCACTTTTAAAAGCGCTTGATGAGCTAATAGCGGCTGGCAATTCTGTATTTGTTGTTGAACACGATGTTAGCGTTGTTAGACATGCCGATTGGATTGTTGATGTAGGCCCTGATGCCGGTGTGCATGGTGGCAACATTATTTACAGTGGCCCTGTTGAAGGGTTAAGAAAAATAAAAAACTCGCACACCAGTCGTCACCTTTTTGCTAAAAATACTACTCAAGAGTCTACTCAAAACAGCGCACAAAAAAAGGAGCAAAGGCAGCCTAATGCATGGTTAAAATTGGCTGATATTGAGCGTAATAATCTTAAAAAGCTCAATGCAGAATTTCCATTGGGTGTTATGACAACCGTTACTGGGGTTTCGGGCTCGGGTAAATCAAGCCTAGTAAGCCAAGCGTTAGTAGAACTTGTTTACGAAGCACTTGGGCAAAAAGTAATACCGGAAGCGCCAACCGACGAAGCCGACTTACTCGAACAAGAGCTGCAAACACACACCAGCGGAAAAATCATTGAAGGTATAAATAATATAAGCCGCCTGATTACCGTAAATCAAAAAGCGATTGGCCGTACCCCTCGTTCAAACTTAGCTACCTATACGGGTTTATTTGATCATGTGCGTAAACTATTTGCTTCAACACAAAAAGCAAAAGAACGCCGTTATGATGCTGGTCGCTTTTCATTTAATGTTGCTAAGGGTCGCTGTAAAAACTGTGAAGGCGTTGGCTTTGTAAGTATAGAACTACTGTTTTTACCTAGCGTTTATTCACCTTGCCAAGTATGTCATGGTAAACGTTATAACGAGCAAACACTTGAGGTTACATATCGTGATAAAAACATAAGCGATATCCTTAATTTAACGGTTGAAGCGGCGCATACCTTTTTTGAAAACGAACCTGCAATACTGCGAGCACTCGATGCACTTATGCAAGTAGGTCTTGGGTATTTACGTTTAGGGCAACCTGCAACTGAGCTTTCTGGCGGTGAAGCGCAACGTATTAAATTAGCCACCGAGCTGCAACGTGCGCAGCGCGGCAACACGCTTTATGTTCTTGATGAACCAACCACAGGGCTGCATCCATCGGATGTATCAATGTTAATGTCACAGTTAAATAAATTAGTTGATGCTGGCAATACCGTTATTATGGTTGAACACGATATGCAAGTAGCCCGTAATAGTGACTGGGTAATTGATGTAGGCCCTGGTGCTGGTGAAGAAGGCGGCTTAATTGTAGCGCAAGGTTCACCCGAAAAAGTGGCAAGCGTAAAGGCGAGTAAAACCGCACCATTTTTACTTAAATAGTTAATAGATGACGCTTTTAGTTGTATAAAAGCGTCATCTATATATGGTAGTTAACGCTGAAAATAACAGCTTGAGATAGATTAATTATCCAAAGTTCAGGTTTACTAATACATCCCGTTTTTATCTTGGTAACCAATCTGAAATAGCTTTACCTATTTCGTGCGGTGAATCCTCTTGAATATAGTGAATACCGCTTACGGTTACCTCAGTTAGGTTTGGCCATGTGCGCACAAAATCTCTTGCGTAACCAACTAAAAATGCACCCGGTTCAGCATTAATAAATAGCTTTGGAATATCGTGAGAGTTAGCTAAATAGCTCGCATAGCTTTTAACTAAAGCCACGGTATCGGCAGGCTCTCCAGCAATGGGCAGTTGGCGAGGCCCTGCTAAAATTGCACGGCGATCTTCTCCTGCATTTATAAAGGGTCTACGATACTCATCATGCTCTGCTTGCGTTAATTTGCGTGCAATGGTCGCTGGTAATATTGTTTCAATAAAAAAGTTGTCATCAAGCACCATTTTTTCACCCTCAGCTGAGCGCATAGTGCCAATAGGGCCGTGCAAATCTTTAGGAAAATCGTCCCATGTTGGAAAGTCAGTAACAATTGCTTCCATAAACGCAATTGCTTTTACAGCATCACGATGTGTATTAGCCCAGTTAAAACCAACGCCTGAACCCCAATCGTGCAGCACCAAGGTAACGTTATTATTTACACCCAACGCTTCTAAAAGTGCAAATGTGTATTTGCTGTTTTCAGCAAGTGAGTAGCTGCCTTCATGGGTGTTATCTAACTTTTGTGAATCTCCTAATCCAATCATATCGATAACAATTAAACGCCCTTTTCCTTGCAAATAGGGCATAACGTTTCGCCAAAGGAAGCTAGATGTAGGGTTACCATGTAAAAATACAATAGGATCACCTTCGCCTTCATCTATATAAGCCATTTTTTTATCTAATACAGTTTTAAACTTTTTTGCATAACGTAATGTTTCTGAATCATTCTTCATTTAATTATATCGCTTTATTTAACTGATGAGCTGGCGGTAAATCCTCGCTCATCTAATTTGTGTAATATTCGAAGTAGATTAACTAATTTCGAGTTAATATACATGACTGAGTCACACAATAAATGAAAGCGCTTAATTTGTCACTATATTTATATGATCGAATCACATATAATTAAATTTATGAAAAATGAAAAATATATATCAAATTTAATCGGCACGTTTGCTACTTCTGTTTCTAATGACATTGAAAAACAGATTGCCGTATTAGGCGGGCGAAGCCTAAGCCACGAAGCGGCACTGGTCACTATTTACAATCATCCTAATGAAACCATTGATGTACTAAGCAAGGTTTTAGGCTTAACGCATTCTGGTGCAGTTAGATTAATAAATACACTTGAAAAAGAAGAACTTGTAGAAAGGCGAAAGTCAGTAAAAGATGCCCGCTCTGTTGTTTTATGCGTAACGGATAAAGGCAGCCAAAGAGTTGAACTAGTACTAGGCAGCAGAGAAACAGCCACCTCTAAAATACTAAACAACTTTAATGATGAACAAAAACAAAGCTTTTTAAGTTTGATAGAAATAGCACTTGGCAGCCTAACAACCGAGCAGGTAGAAGCACGTAAAATATGCAAATTATGTAACGAAGGTGTATGCCGTAAACAAGGCTGCCCGGTAGAAAACTCAATTAAGTAACTAATTACTTCATGCATCTGCCACTATAAACGTATTAAATTATTTGCTTTAATACGTTAGCGCTCAAAGTGTTAGCTTTTTAAAAAGCGTTCTATTTTAGGTTTTACCGTAACCGACATTATCAGCATTATAGTTAAACCTATTGGTAATGCGGCTAATAACCCTTCAGCCCATCCGGTTACAAATACACGCATATCTGCATAGCCAATATTATTAGTAGCGGTAACAAACGCCATCACCGACTCCATGATCAGCGCCATAAAAACACTAATAACTAAATTACGTTTTAGCTCGCTACTACTAGGCAATAACTTATTAACTAGCTTGTGCATTAAGGTCATCATTACAAAACCAATAGGCGCCATAACCAATACTGCACTTATAAATGAGGTAAACCAATCTATATAAAAATGCTCTGTAACACCCACATTCACATGAGTCATAATGCCAGTTAGAGTACCGCCAATTAAGGTAATAATACTTACCATAACCAGTATTTTATAAATTACAGGTGTTTTTTAGGCTCAACCATTACTGGGTTTGCTGATACGGGTGTACTCATTTTTGGGCATGCCTTAAGCGTTAAATGGATGACAAAATCAACCACAGCAAATTAATTGACAATATCAACCACTTTTTGAGCTAACCAAAAATAAGCCAAATTCCAACTAACCCCATTAAGCTACCCGCAATACGGTTCATCCATTTTATATTATCACCACGGCTTAAAAATAAACGTAAGCTTTTACCGCCTGTTGCGTAAGCTAACATACTTAAAAACTCGGTGGTCATTATAACACCAAGCAATACTAAAAGCTGAGGGGCTACAGCATGCTCAACACTTATAAAGGGTGGCAGTAGTGAAATCATAAACGCCCACCCTTTAGGGTTAGCAATTGCGGTTACAAAACCTTGCGTAAATAACGACTTCCGACTTACGTCACTTGGTTTTGAGGTATCAACCGACATTTTGCCTTTGGCTCGCCACATGTTAACGCCAATATAAATTAAGTATGCACCGCCTACCCACTTTAAAATGGCAAACGCATCTGGGTAATTTAGCATTACGCTTGCAACGCCTAATACCGCAGCTATAGCAACGGTTGCTACACCTAACAGCTCGCCTATCATCATCCATAATGTGCGGCGCACGCCAATGCTCATACCGAGTGTCATGGCAAGGGTCATACACATACCTGGGGTGATAGACACAAAAAAGAACGTAGGAATAAAAACTGCAAGTGCTGCTACATCAATCATTAATTTACTCTCATATTAAAAGCAAAAACGCGGCTATAAGTAGCCGCGCTGTTGCTTACTCATGTTTAAGTTATTATTGCCCAGTACTTACCACGGGTTCAGTAATAACCTCTACTGGCTCTGCTGTACCATTTAACAAATACTTATCTAACCACTGTTCTTGTTCCCACAATACATGTAATAAGCTTTTACGCGCACGGTAACCATGTGCTTCATAAGGGAGCATTACTAAGCGGGCATCTTTACCTAAACCTTTTAGGGCTGCGTACATGCGCTCACTTTGCATTGGGAAAGTGCCGTGAGATTGAGGGTGGGTCTTCTTGCACCCCACCGCATATGTTAAAAGCATCTATTGCCCAGCACTTACCACGGGTTCAGTAATAACCTCTACTGGCTCTGCTGTATCATTTAACAAATACTTATCTAACCACTGTTCTTGTTCCCACAACACATGTAATAAGCTTTTACGCGCACGGTAACCATGTGCTTCATAAGGGAGCATTACTAAGCGGGCATCTTTACCTAAACCTTTTAGGGCTGCGTACATGCGCTCACTTTGCATTGGGAAGGTCCCTGAATTAGGATCTTCTTGACCGTGGATCATTAGCATTGGCTCGTTAATTTTTTCAGCATGGAAAAACGGCGACATATTAGCGTACACACTTTGTGCTTGCCAAAAATCACGCTCTTCTCCTTGAAAACCAAACGGCGTTAATGTGCGGTTATACGCACCACTGCGGGCAATACCTGTTTTAAATAAATCGCTATGAGCCAATAAGTTAGCCACCATAAATGCACCGTATGAGTGCCCTGCTATGGCAATTTTGTTTTTATCGGCAATACCTTTTTTAACTAATACATCAACAGCTGCTTGCGCACTTGATACTAACTGCTTTCTAAAGTTATCGTTTGGCTCGCTGCCATCAATACCCACTATTGGCATTTTAGGGTCGTCAAACACGGCAATCCCTTTAGCAAGGTAAGGCATTGGGCCCCAATAACCAATATAGGTAAATGCATAAGGCGATTCGCGTACTTGCGATGCAACGGCTTTATCTTTGTATTCAAGTGGGTAAGCCCACATAAGTACCGGTAACGGGCCTTGTGTTTTATCGTACCCTGGTGGTAAATAAAGCGTGCCCGAAAGCTCAACACCGTCGTCGCGTTTATAACGTAATTGCTCTTTAGTTACGCCTTTAAATGCAGGGTACGGATGCTCAAATGTCGTTAGTTGCGTTAACGTGTCGTTATCTAAATCACGTATAAAAAAGTTAGGTTGCTCAGTTTTAGATTCGCGAATAGTAATAAAGCGCTCACCTTCGTCATCAAGTAGTGAACGAACACGCTCATAGTATGGCGCTTGTGATTGCCATAAACGCTTGCTGCTATTTGTTTTAACATCGTACCTATCTAAAAACGGCACATTACCTTGCTCTGAAGCACCATTACCGCGCAGGTAAATATAACGCCCGCCTACAATTTTAATTACGTTTGCGCCTAAATCGTTGCGCTCGTAAATTGCATTCCCTGGGTCTTTATACGCATCGTTGTAACTACGCTCTGAAAATAGCACGCGGTTTCTGTCGGCATTTCGTGGTTGCACTATGTAAGTACGTACTTGGCGATCGCTAAAGCGCCAGTCTGTCAGCATGGCTACGTTTTCGTTGCCCCACTCCATTCCCGCATAACGGCGCTCTACTTTGGCAAATAATTTAGGCTCGCGTTTAAATGGTGCACGTAAGCTGAAAACATAATCATGATGCTCTACGTCGGTTTTCATGTCGCCGCCATCTTGCGCCTCGGCCCAAATAACTTCAGCGCCTTGATCGGCTCGCCATTCAAAATCACGGCGGCCAGTGCGTACACTGTCGTAACCTTGTGGAATATTATCGGCAAGTGGCTGCTTTGCCAGCTCTGCTAATGCATAGCCGCGCATACCCCATATTTGCCACGTGCTTGCAAAGCGGCTGTAAGGCACTTGATACGAAAACGGCTCATTAATACCGGCAACTAAAATATTGGTAGAATCAGGTGATACCGAAAACGATTTAAATAAAGAAGGGCTGCCTATTGCTTGAGTATTGCCATCAAGCGTTATGTAAGCCAATTGCCCTTGGCCGTAAAACTTAAACTGTGATTCATCAAACAGGCTGGTTAATAAATTTTGGTAAGTACGTGCTGGCGCTTTTTCGCCAGTACTTTGTTGAATAACAGGCACTACATTTTGGCTGTTATTTTCAAGCCTTGGTTTACCAAAATTAACAGCAAGATTTGCAACAATGGCGCTGCTATCTAGCAGCCATTTATATGACGATGCAGTTAGTACCGAATTTAACGCAGCACTAGTTAACTCTTTTGCTTGTTTGGTTTCAACGCTGTAAAGCCATAAGTTGGCTTGGGTTGGTTGCTCAACAACAAAGGCTAAATATTTACTATTAGATGACCATTTAGGTGAGCGGATAATGCCATTAGGTAAGTTATTAATACTAATAACCGACCCGCTTTGAACATGCTTTAGCTCCACAGCACTAAATTTGGCACTCACACGAGAGCGCGAAAAATTAGCGGGGTTTAGCTTAATACCAGCAAGCTTAAGCTCTTCTTTTGCAAGTTCATCAAGGGTTACTACACGTTTGCTTTCAAAAAGCGCTAGCCACTGGCCATCGCTCGATAAGTAACTAGTGGGTGCTAACTTAGCGTCAACCAATGCTGCAAGTTCGGGTGATGGGGTTTGATAGCCCTGCTCGGCGTAACTTGTTGGGACTAATGCCACACAACAAATAAAGGCAACTAACAGCCTAAAAGCGCTCATGTTTTTATCCTTTTGTTATTTTTTACTCTTATAGGCGTATATAAACACGTTTTGCTTTGTTCATAAAGTATTAAGGTAAGTTAAACACCTCTAAAAGATGACTTAATAGTGCTGATTAAGCTAAACTACAGCGCTATTTATTCACCACTGCGGTACTTAAAATACAATGCATAACAAAGCCAAATCAGTCACCATTTTTGATGTTGCAGAGCGTGCTGGTGTATCAAAATCAACCGTATCGTTGGTGCTTACCCAAAGCGATAAAGTGGGCAATAAAAGTAAACAAAAAATACTCAAAGCGATAGATGAGCTAGGGTACGTTTATAATCGTGATGCCGCTGCTATGCGCTCAAAACGCTCTAACTTAGTGGCCATAGTAATAAATGATTTAACTAACCCAGCTATGGCACACCTTGCTACCAGCTTACAACTTTTGTTAAACGACAATGGCTTACAAGCCATGATTGTAAGCTGTAATAATAGTCTTGAGCTACAAGCAAACGCAGTTAAAAACTTAAAAGAATACAACGCAGCTGCATTTCTTATTTGCCCCGTTGCTAATACTTGCCCCAAATGGCTTGATGCGCTCAGCGCGCAACACAAAGTAATTACCTTAATGAGTGAAGTGCCCTTTAGCGCAGCTCCGTGTGTATTACCCGACTATAAAAAAGCCAGCCACGTAGCCAGTATGCATTTACTCGCACAAGGCGTGACAAACATAGCATTTATAGGCAATGAACTTACTTTAAGTGATTCACAAGCACTGCAAAGTGGCTTTAATACCGCATGCGCGCAGCACAGCATTACACCATTAGCACCCATTGACTGCGCAGTAAACACAGTCCTTAGCGCTAAAAATGCATTTATAGAAGCATATAAACACAACCCCACATTAAACGCAGTGGTGTGTGCAAACGATATTATTGCTCAAGGTGTTATTGCCGCTATTAACTCATTAACTCATCACTCTATTAAAGTAGTGAGTTGCCACCACATTCCTAATAGCGCGGTTATAAATAATCACTTAACCACCGTAGCTATTAGTACAACTGATATAGCTAAGCGGTGCCTTTTAATACTGCAAGAGCTACAACAAAATACAGCCCCGCCAGTAAAAACACTGGTAAATGTAAACTTACAAATTAGAGATTCTAGCCAATGAAAAAAGTGCTGGTAATTGGCTACGTATGGCCAGAGCCAAATTCGTCTGCTGCGGGAACGCACATGATGTCGTTATTAAATGCATTTAGAGCGCAAAACTGGGACGTTGAATTTGCAACGCCCGCGCAGCGCACCGACCACATGGTAAACCTTGACGACTTTGGTATAACCAGCCAAAGCATTGCACTAAACTGCGACAGCTTTGACGAATACGTTAAAGCCTATAACCCAGATATAGTCATGTTTGACCGCTTTATGATGGAAGAACAATTTGGCTGGCGCGTCGATAAACATTGCCCAAATGCCGTTAAAATTCTCGATACCGAAGATTTACAATGTTTGCGTAACGCTCGTCACGAAGCGTTTAAAGGTGAGCGCGAGTTTACAACCAGCGATTTACACTCAGACATAGCAAAACGCGAAATTGCCGCTATTTTACGCTGCGACCTAAGCTTAATTATTTCAAGTTATGAAATGAGCCTGCTAAACAGCGTATTTAAAATAGAGCCAAGCTTATTACACCATTTACCATTTATGGTCGATTTAAGCTCATTACCTACAAGTACAAAAACGTTTGAGCAGCGCCAGCACTTTATGACCATAGGTAACTTTAGACACGCGCCAAACTGGGATGCTGTACTTTACTTACAAAAAATATGGCCACTTATTCGCAAGCAACTCCCAAAAGCAGAACTACATATTTATGGCTCTTACCCACCACCAAAAGCCACGGCACTAAATAACCCTAAAACAGGGTTTTTAATAAAAGGCTGGGCCGATAATGCGTTTGATGTAATGCAAAGCGCACGCGTATGTTTAGCACCACTGCGTTTTGGTGCAGGCATAAAAGGTAAATTGCTTGAAGCCATGATTATGCAAACACCCAGCGTTACCACTAATATTGGTGCAGAGGGCATGCATAACGATTTACCATGGCCTGGTAAAATAGCCAACACTGCCGACGATTTTGCCAATGCTGCTGTTGAAATGTACACCAATCAAAGTGACTTTGAACAAGCGCAGCAAAATGGCAACACGCTCCTTAATACGCTGTACAATAAAGTACAATTGAGCGCTGCGTTAATTCAAAAAGTCGATTCAATAAGTAGTGATTTAAACGCTCATCGCGAAAAAAACTTTACAGGCCAAATGCTCAAACATCATACAATGCGCAGCACTCAATACATGTCGCAATGGATAGCTGAAAAAAATAAAAAATTAGATTAAAAATGACTAGACACACACCAATTAGTGTTTAAAATCGCGCCCAACAAACGTGGGCAGTTTTAGCTGTATTGTCTATATTTTTAGCTTAGTTATCGCAATATTTGGTCCAAAAAGATTTGAAAACTGCAACCTTTACAGAAAAACGCAAATTTATCGTTAAATTGGGTAAAATGCTTCACAAGTATGGTACGCCTGCTTACCGCCTAGAAGCCCACCTAATGGAAGTGGCTACATATTTAGGACTTAAATCGTCGTTTGTTATGTCGCCAACTTCGGTAACGTTTGTTATTTGGACTGATGGCCACGAAGACGAGTACACCCATGTTGCGCGTGTAGACCCTGGCGATCACGATTTAGGCTCACTTGCCGACACCGACGATCTTGTAAACCAAATGCTTGACGACAAGCTAACTTTACAAGAAGTTGACGCCCAGCTAGATGCTATCTACGACATGCCAAACCCATACAATAAACTTGTTACGGGCGTTGCCTTTGCAACTTCTGGTGGTGCGTTTGCAATGTTAATGGGTACTAGCTGGACTGATGTTATTTGGTCATCGCTTCTTACTTTAGTTGTTTATTTGTTTGTGCTTTGGTCTGGGCGCTCAAAACGCGTAGCCCATATGCTTGAGCCATTGGTAGCCATAATATCGGCAATACTTGCGTGTGCAGTAAGTGTGTATATAACACCTGAAATAAACATACGCTTGGTGGTACTTTCAGCCATTATTGTATTTATACCCGGTTTAGCACTTGCGCTTGGCTTAGCAGAGCTTGCAGCGCGGCATTTAGTGTCGGGTACAGCACGAGTCATGGACTCGTTTATGCTGTTATTTAAACTCTATTTTGGCGGTTTTATTGGCATAGGCATTGGCTTTGCACTCTTTGGGCAAGCTGACTTTGTACAACCTGAACCATTACCAAAGTGGACAGCATGGCTGGCTATATTTTTACTTTGTAGCAGCTTAATCGTTATTTTTAGAACCAAACTTAAGCACGCTGTGTGGTCTATAGCATCAGGCTTTATAGCGTACGGCACCAGTATTGGCTCGGCTATGTACCTTGATTACACATTAGGTACGTTTGTGGGTGCTTTGTCGGTGGGTATTTTTAGTAACTTGTTTAACCGCGTTGCTAATGCGCCGGCCTCTATTGTGGCCATGCAAGGCTTGATTGTATTAGTACCAGGTAGCAAAACCTATATTGGCTTAAACTCACTCATTGAAGGCCAAGACTTTATATACGCAGAGCATATAGGCCAGCAAACGTTTTTAATATTTATGTCGCTTGTTGCAGGACTAATATTTGCAAACGTAGCCCTACCGCCTAAAAAGAGTTTGTAAGTGATACTAAGCACTCGCTTTACTTTAATTGAGTAAAGCGAGTAAAACGTTAAACTAAAAACAACTACTAAGTAGCAATTGAGGCCAATGCTAAGTGTTTTAGCTCATTACATTGCACTTGAGTCAAACTCAAAAACCTCATAGTGATTCCAACGTAAAAACAGTTCACCGCTTTCTAAATAACCTGAACTCTGGATAATAAATCTATCTCAAGCAGCTATTTTCAGCGCTAACTGCGTTGAATTTACTTGCAATAGGCCAGCTATTGACGCGTAAATTCGCCTTGTTTTCCACTAAAAATCTCTGGCTAGAGAAAATAAATTTAAATATCACTATGATTCAATATTTTAGTAAATCTCTTAACCAGAGTTCAGGTTAAATACAGATTTATGTCATCACTTGATGGATAGCAAGAATCATCCCAGTAATCACAAAAAACTAGCCAAGGTAGGGTAAGCGCTGTTTCTTAATCCCAGCAAATTGTTACTGTTTGCGAATCATTTACTAAGCCCTTTAACCATTGGCGTGTTAACTCACTCCCTTGTGTGGAGTCGAATCTTTTTGCTCCGACCGGAAAGTTAATAGGTGTAGTAGCAATTAATGCTCTTGCTTGATCTTCGTTCAACGGAATAAGTTTATTTAGTGTATCTTTAGAAAAATCACCATAGGATGAGCTAATCTAGCACCATGCTAAAGAAAAGTCTTCAATTTTAATCAACGCTCTATACCTACTTTTATAAACACGTAATTGACCTTATAGGTTATTACTATTACCTACTCTATACAAACTTCATGTTATTTTACTTTTAGTTCAACAAGTTACAAGAGAGCACTATGGTTTATTAATATTTAAGAAAGTATGTCAGACGTTTTTTACATTACGTGAAAGGTATACATTTTCAATAAGCAAATCATAGAGGACATTATTGCTTTATACTTCCCTATTGAGCAAAAGTACTCAATAGGGGAGTAACTAACTAGCGTGACCAGTTAGTTTTGGCAAGCTCTACAATCTCGTTACCTTTACCATTTATTAACGCCTTCATCATGTAAACACTAAAGCCTTTTGCTTGCTCTAATTTGATTTGCGGTGGCATTGAAAGCTCTTGTTTTGCAGTATCGACTTCTAAAACAACAGGTCCTGAGTGGTTCATCATCTCGTTCATTGCTGATGGTAATTTTTCATGGTCATCCACATGAATCCCTTTTAAGCCACAAGCCTGTGCAATGTTAGCAAAACTTGGGTTTTCTAAATCGGTATCGCTTGATAAAAACCCACTGGCTTTCATTTCCATAGCTACAAAACTAAGTGAGCGATTATTATAAACAACAATCTTTATTGGTAAATTAAGCTGCTTAAGTGAGATTAAATCCCCCATTAACATCGAAAAGCCACCATCACCACACATTGCAATTACTTGGCGATCTCTATCAACAGATTGAACCCCCATTGCCTGCGACATCGCATTTGCCATAGAGCCATGATTAAACGAGCCAATTAAGCGACGCTTACCATTCATTGATAAATAACGCGCAGCCCACACTGTTGGCGTACCTACGTCACAAGTAAAAACAGCATCGTCAGCTGCTTGCTCGTTGAGTAAACGTGTTAGGTATTGCGGGTGAATTAAATTTTGCGAGGTTTTGCCACTGGCAAGTTCATCAAGATCTTGTCGAGACTCTTTGTAGTTTTTAACACATTTTTGTAAGTGCGAACTTGTCCGTTCACCTTTAATATAATCAAGCAGTGTGGTCACTGAATTTTTAGTATCCCCTAACACGCCACAGTCAATTTGCACGTGTCGCCCGAGTGACGCAGCCTGATTATCAATTTGTAATATGGTGGTATTTTCGGGATAAAAAGCACGATAAGGAAAACTAGTACCAATCATTAATAACGTATCGGCTTCTTGCATTGCATGATAGCCCGATGCAAAGCCAATAAATCCGGTCATACCAACATCGTAAGGATTATCGTATTCAATAAATTCTTTACCGCGCATGGCATGCACTATCGGTGCTTGTAATTTTTCGGCTAGCGCAACAATTTCGTCGTGGGCATCCTTACAACCAGCACCACACAATAAGGTTACTTTTTTACTTTTATTAAGATGAGTCGCCATTGCTTCAATATCAGATAAAGCGGGGGTATACGTTGCTGGTTTTGGCACGTTCCATTTTGGCTTAATAGCATTAGGCATATCTTTTAATGCAATGTCGCCAGGTAGCACAAGTACACTCACGCCTTTATTTAATATTGCTTGTCGCATTGCTGTTTCTAGCAGGTACGGCATTTGCTCAGGGCTCGACACCATTTCACAATACACACTGCATTCTTTAAATAATTCTTGCGGATGGGTTTCTTGAAAATAACTACTGCCAATTTCAGATGAAGGAATATGTGCGGCAATTGCTAATACTGGTACATTATTGCGCTGACAATCAAATAAGCCATTAATTAAATGAAGGTTACCTGGCCCGCAAGAACCCGCACACACCGCAAGCTCGCCTGATAAATGGGCTTCGCCACCAGCTGCAAATGCGGCAACTTCTTCATGTCGCGTACCTAGCCATTCAATTGTTTCCATTTTTCGCAGACTTTCACTAATGCCGTTAAGTGAATCGCCAGTTACTCCCCAAATACGTTTTACGCCAGCTTGTTCGAGGGTTTTAGTGATAAAACTTGCGATATTTTGACTCATAATATAGAACTCCTAAATATTCAGTTATTCTGTAAATTGATTTTTCGTCTCTGATCTATCAGGTAAGTCGTCGTTTCGAAATGCGCTCAATTATTGAGAATCGATAAGCTTAAATATTTTGATAATGATAGATATATTACTACTGAGACTTTACTAACAAACGCCTAAGTCTGCTGCGCCCCATACTGATACATAAAACATGAATGTCCGCTTTAAAGTGTTTATGAATATGCGGGTGCGAGATTTTTAGTGGCTTAACTATGAATATGTTATTATGCGCTCAATTATTTTACTGAATGCTTTTCTCTTACTTCTATGCCAAATTCTGCTTCTTGCTTTACATTATTTTCTCAAAATATTGATGCTCTCGCGCTTCCTGAAAAGTTTACTTTCCCTTTTTATTACGAGCCGCAACCATTAGCTGTAGCAGCCACAAAACAATTACAGCAACAACTTGAAACGTTAACGCATTTAAAAGCAGAAAATGCAGGTAAAATGTTTGGGGTTTTAGTGGTGCAAAATGCTAAGCAACAATTAGGCTTTTTAAGCGCTTATTCGGGGCAAATTGAAGGTGATAAAGGCAATATTAGCTTTGTGCCGCCTGTTTCTAGTATGCAGCTGCAAGACGATACCTATTTGGCTCAAAGTAAAATAATTAACGATATTAATGCTCAAATTGAGCAATTAGAAAATAATGAACAACTGCTTGAAGTTAATAGCAAACTTGATGATGCAACACAAAGCTACCAGCAAGCACTATTAGCCCAACAGGCAGTAATGCAAGCCGGTCGTCAGCAACGTAAAATACAACGTACCGAAGGCGAATTAGAGCTTAGCGAAAGTGATTTTGAGCAGTTAAAAAATAAGCTTGCAGGGCAAAGTATCGTAGAAAAAAAGCAACTGCTGGCACTTAAAGCCTATTGGCAAAATATAATCGAGTCACTGCAGCAAACACACATCAATATTTCTGATGAAATTGCTCATTTAAAAAAGCGCCGTAAAACGCTTTCTAAAAGCTTACAAAAAAAGTTATTTGCGCAGTACCAATTTTTAAATGCAAATGGTGAAACTACAGACTTAAATGCCATATTCGCAGCATTACCTGAGCACACTCCTCCTTCGGGTGCTGGCGATTGTGCAGCGCCTAAATTATTACAATACGCCTATAAACATGACTTAAAGCCACTTGCTATGGCAGAGTTTTGGTGGGGAGCAGCACCTAAATCAGCAATTAGGCAGCATAAAAACTACTACCCTTCTTGTTACAGTAAATGCCAACCAATACTTGGGCACATGCTAAAGGGTTTAATGGTTGAAGATAACCCGCTACTTATCAACCCAGCTCAGGGTAAAGATTTAAGTATTGTTTATAAAGATGACGACTTACTTGTGGTAAATAAGCCCGCTGAGTTTTTATCAGTGCCTGGCGTTAATATTGATGACTCAGTTTATATGCGAATCAAAACGCAGTTTCCAGAGGCATCAGGCCCACTAATTGTACACAGATTAGATATGTCGACTTCTGGGTTATTGATGATTGCACTTAATAAACGCGTGCACAAAGCACTGCAAAAGCAGTTTATTGAACGCACCATAGATAAACGTTATGTCGCATTAGTTAATGGTAACGTAGCTGAGGATAGCGGAGTAATTGATTTACCCTTAGTGCTCGACTTTGATGATAAACCGCGCCAAATGGTGTGTTACACACACGGTAAGCCATCACTTACTACCTGGCAGGTTTTAGAGCGTAACAACAATATTACCCGATTACAGTTATACCCTAAAACAGGGCGAACTCATCAATTAAGAGTGCATTGTGCACACAGCTTAGGTTTAAACATGCCAATTATAGGCGACACACATTACGGGCAAAAAGCCGAACGATTACATTTACATGCAGAATACTTAGCATTTACTCACCCTATTACGCTCGAGCGATTAGAGTTTGAAGTAGCCGCTGATTTTTAATAAAACCCATAACTACAGCGACTATATTATACAATGTGTTTGTTTTTATTAATTAAATTGATATCGTTTGTGGTCTTATTTTTTCAATGAGAAGTATAAAAACTGTTCAAACCCAAGTTTATTAAGCACTGTGAATAAGTATTTCAATAATAAAAATAAATCAGCAAAGGATTAACATGGCTAACAATACACAAATAAAGCTTTTAGGTAATACTTTATGGGCAAAGTATATTGTTCTTCTTTTATTTTTACTTTTTAGTAAACTTGCCTCTGCTAACGGCGATTCATTAAATGCAACTTCACATGCGCTAGACTTTGACACAACTCAAACTCTCATCAATAACATAAAACTAAATGAATTAGACTATCTTCAAAATGGAGACAAACTCACTCAAGCGTTTAAAATAAGCAAAGATCAAAATTGGGAAAAGCTTCATTTAGAAGCGGCCGCTTTGTATGCGGAGTTACTTTTTAGACAAGAAAAATACGCAGCGTTAAATACTCACTTATCCTATTACTTAAAGAACAAAGAGTTACCAAACCAAAAAAGTGTATATTTATTATTTCTCGAATCACAACTCAAGTCTCTAGCGAGGGATGCAAACCCAGCTCCAGCACACAAGCTAGCCACAAAATTAGAAGAGAGCCTGCAACAGCATTCATCTAAAGAAAAAATTATTATTTTACGAGCACTTGCTTACTATTACACCGATACAGACGCATTGAAAAAGACCCTAAATGTTGCACTAGAGGGGCTAGAATTAGCATTAAAAGATGACGACTCAGCATCTCAGGGATACTTTTTTAGAAAAATAGCCGATGCATATAATTATCTAAACGAAAAAGACAAAGCCATATATTATGCAAAAAAAGCGGTTGCGGCATATGAGCAAACACAAGACGGGCTTTTTACTGCAAAAGCATATTGGAGTTTAGGCAATATATTGCTCGAGATAAAAAAACCTAAAGATGCCTTAATATACCTAGACAAAGCATTGCTCTATTTTAAAAAAGCTAATATGCAAAAAGGCTTAACCTTTGCCCAATACTCAATTGCTAGCATTGAGTACTTACAAGCAAACTACGATAAAGCTTTAACTTTAACTAAAGAGAACATTGAGCTTGCTCGTTCTGCAGGTGTACACGACATGCAACTCGCATCGCTCATTTTGTTAGCTGACATATATATAAAACTAGATTTACTTGATCAAGCAAATGAAGCAAACGATGAGGTATTTTTAAACTTAGATAAATTCAGCCGCAGTATTTATAAAGCCGATTTTTTAAGTAAACGCTATGAGCTAAAGCGACGCCTTAACTACACTAACGAGGCTTTTGAAGCAATTGAACAAAAGCTCCTTTATACAAAAAAACACTACGAAGCTACCAGTGAAAGTAATATAAAAACACTACAGGTACAGTTTGAAGTAAAAGAAAAAGAAGAAAAAATACAGCAACTAGAGTACGAAAAAGACATTAGTGAACTACAAGCTAAAGAAGAGTACCAACAAAAAATAATTTGGCGACTCAGCGCTGCTATTGCGTTTATTTTAGTGATTGCTTCATTATTTTTATTTTATCGGCAAGCTCGACAACGTCAAAAATATCACGATATTTCATTAACAGATTATCTAACAAATAGCCCTAATCGCAGAGGAATAATGCGCGCAGCAGAAGCAAAGCTTGATGAAGGTAAAATGACGATAGCAATTGTTGACTTAGACTACTTTAAAAAAGTTAACGACCAATTTGGTCACGATGTTGGAGATTTAGTTCTTATTTCCTTTGCAAAGGCTGCAAAAGAAACACTAAGTGGTGATCATCAGTTTGGCCGCTACGGCGGCGAAGAATGGTTGTTTGCACTAAATTCGGTTGACGAACTAGCTATTCGAGATATATTTGACCAGCTAGCCACTAGGTTTACCGAGCATTGTAGTAATATAAAAGACCTTCCTAGTAATACAAAAATCACTTTTAGTGTGGGAGCCTCTGTAAGTAGCCCTTTAAAAAGCACACTAGATGTTCTTATTAAGCATGCAGATAAATTACTTTATAAAGCAAAAGAAAACGGCAGAAACCAAATCGTTGTTGATTAGATAAATACAGCTAAAAGTACTTGCTCAGTTAATTGACTAAAGTCCATCTAAAACCATCTGTTTAATTTTATGTGCTTTTACAAAATGATCTAATTTATGAGTGTGTATCCACCAAGTAGCGGCCTCCATAAGTAGCTCTGGGTCGTCGTTTTTATTGGCAAAAAATGCATAAAAAGAAAGCCCTACATTTTCGCCTTTAGCTGCTATTTTTTTATCGCACACAGTAATTATTTTTGCTCTTAGTTCTTCCCTCATACATACCTTATTTAATTATACTTTTACTATTAAAATACGCCATTTAAAAAGCTAACGATTAGCTGTAAAAGGCTTCTATCAACCAAGCCATGATTCTCAAGCTCTTTATTAGGCGTATTTACTTTTGCAGCTTTGCATTCATTATCTAATGTCTCATTTTTACGTGTATCGGTTTCGTATGCAATATCTGCTTGTTCCATACATTTTGCCGAGCCTGCGTAAGGCTGCGCCGCACAAGCGCTTAGTAATAAAAAAAGTGAAATTGCTATCAATAATTGCTTCATAAATAATCCTATTTTTACGCAACTTATTTACTTTAAATTACAGCTGCAAGTTAGCCTATTTACTTTTCTACCACCATTACAAAAAATTCAAAAAAGAACGTACCGATGGCATCAAAAAAAGTGTTATTTTTTTCATCCTTTTTAATTTGTGCGCTAATGCATTGATTGTAAACCTGTGAGCTTGTTTGAGCGCCATTTCGATCAACCATTTCAGCCTCTTCAATGCATAAGTTAGAGTCAGAACGCGGGGCTGTACTACATGCACTCAGTAAAGCGCACAGTAGTAATGCGGCGACGGGGCTTTTTATGTTCATCCTTAAACTATCCTATTAAGTTAACGTGCTACCTGCATTTATACCGATTGATGTTATATGTGGGAGTAACATATAGGTTGTACCTAAATAACGCTGTTACTTTATCACTGCAATAAAATAAACAACCAGTAAATATTTGTAAGGTTCTGTAGGAATTTATACTCACTTTTATAATTGAACTACGCAAAAGCCTGAAATTATTGCATTCATATCACTGTAAAATTTACAGTGATCGCAGCCAAAGAATAAAAAATTAAATTAAATTTATTAAAATACAATAACTTAATATTTGGCATTTAGTTTGCTAGTTAATGATATAAGCAAATAAATTGTAAAAGGACTAGTTATGAATATTTTTGAAGCACTACGTCATGACCATGACAAACAACGAGAATTGGTAGATGCGCTTATTCAAACACACGGCGACACAGAGCAGCGCCACACGCTAATGGATGAGCTAAAAACAGAATTAGAAAATCACGCAAAATTTGAAGAACGTTACTTTTATAACCCACTTATGTTTGATGACTTAACTCATGAAAAAGCGCGCCACAGCGTAGCTGAACATCACGAAATTGATGAATTAATTGAACAACTTGAAGATACCGAAATGAGCTCGTCAGCATGGTTAGTTGCAGCTAAAAAGCTACACCATTTGGTACATCATCATTTAAGTGAAGAAGAACACGAAGTGTTTCAATTAGCGGGTAAAGCACTTACCGAAGGGCAAAAAGAGAGCCTTGCTGAGCAATACAACGACGCAATGCATTAGTTGCATAACATGCAAACCTACTTCCACACACTCCCTGTGTACTTATTGGTTATAAGCCCTATGGCTTATAACCAATTTTTTTGCATGTACTTTATTACTTTACAGTAAATTTCACGTCTTGGTCGCGTAATAAGTAAAGTGCAAAACACGCAGCCCACATTGGCCATGCAGTAAAGAATAATAAGTTATTAAAGCCATCTATGTACTGGTTGTACGAAGAAAGTGTAGATAAACCATGCATTACAAAAATGATACCGTACGTTATACGCTTTTTAATACCTGCTAAAAATGCTAAAACAAGCACTAACTGCACCGCACCAATAATGTAAGCCACTATATCTGTAGAGCCACTAATACCGTAAAAATGTTCAAAAATACGTGCGCTATGCCCAGGATTAACAAACTTATCGAATGTCCACATAACCATTACAATAAACACGCCTAAACGCAAAGATAAAAGTGACCACTGCAAACGGTTTTGCACATCAGAATTCATTGAACCTGTCATAAAATTTCCTTAAATGAATATTAATAAACGTAGAAGTAAGCTAGACCGTATAAGTTATTTTTATTTCAAAAATTTTTAATTAAATTCATTAGTTAAGCCATGCTGTACTAAAAGTGAAGCTTATTTAAGTAATTTAAAAATGCTGCATAAAAGTTAACTCTTTTAAAATGTTAGCAGGTTGAAAGTAGTCTATAATTAATAAATCCTATTAAAAGCAAACATTTACATTCACTCTAATACAATCGCCCTATTAATATTTTATCGACTAATAAAACAATAGTACTTAATTACCAACTTTGTAATGCATCTGTTTTGTTATGTTCTAAAAAACAAAAAGAATCAAAATTTTACTGAAAGTTATTTTTAATCCTTTCGGTCTTTATCGCCAACAACATTTTAACCGTAGAGAGAAAACGTTTGAAACACGCATATTTAGCACTTTCCCTAGCCACCATATTAAATACACCACTTAATGCTTTTGCAGCCGAAGAATCAAAATCAGCAAAAGAAGGCGCAATTGAGCGTATTGAGGTGGCAAGCCAAGTTATTAAATCTCAAGGTCTTTCGGTTAAAAATGCCACTGTAGACGGCCCTTTTGGCGACAACTTAGCTCTACGAGATATAGCTCGTTCAGTAACACCAATTTCAAGCGAGTTAATAGAACAACTCAATATTACGACTTTACAAGATGTACTTGCAGTAAGCCCTAATACCTATTCAGCCAGTGGTTTTGGGGCACCAAGTTTACCTACTATTCGTGGGCAACTAGGTGAGCTTTTCCAAGATGGTACACGCCGCCAAGCAGGTAATAATGGCTTTGGCGTGCCGTTATCGTTCAACTCTATAGAACAAATAGATGTAGTAAAAGGCGCGCCACCGGTATTATTTGGCTCAAGCCAACGCAACGGTGGTTTTGTAAACTTACATTCTAAAAAAGCATCAACTGACGACAGTAAAGGCAAAGCAACGGTATCTGCAGGACGATGGGATCAGTACAGCGTTTTAGTTGATTACAGTGCACCTATAGTAAAAGACAAAGTAGGTTTTAGAGTAAGCGCTGAACACATTGATAACGGCAGTTACTACGACTTTTCGGGCACGAAAAGCGACAGCCTATTTGCAGCACTTAAGGTGTTACCTGATGACAAGAGCAGCTGGGATATTAACTTTGAGTTATACCAAGTTGAATTTACCGATAACGCAGGTATTAACCGCCCTACTCAAGCCTTAATTGATGATGGCCTTTATATTACCGGCCAAGGCGTGCAAGCCAATGGCAGTTCAGTTCCAACGGCAGGTTCTATTGTTTCACCTACTGGGCAAGTAAAAATAGACCGTAGTACAGTACTTACCGACCCTGACAATCAAAACGAAGCCACTACTTATTTACTACACAGCATTTATAAGCGTGAACTTTCAAACAATGCATCTATAAAAAATATTACGTATTTTCAGCACTTACAACGCGAAGAAATTGCACAAAATAGCTTTGTTGAAATTATAGATGGTGCCGATACCGCGCAAAACCGTACCGAACTGACTTACCAATGGAGCAACGAACAGCAAACAATTTTTGCTTTTGATGTGCGTTACAACCGCGTGCTAGGCTACAGCCAATTTACAACAGAAGCCGACTTACCTATTGATTTAACTGGCCCAATTTCAAATCGCCGCATTCCTTTAACTGATGCACAACAAGCACGCTTTGTTGAACTTCGCCCAGGTGTATTTGTATCGCCGGGTGGTCAGTACGATATTAATAACGACGGCAGTGGCGACTTTAACTTATCAGACACTACCGATTCGCGCTCATGGCAAACGGGTTTTGCTATTCAGCAAGATTCTGATTGGACTAATAAGTTTCATACAAGTGTTGGCTACCGCGTTGATTTTTATGACGTAGAAGCAAACGACCCAATAGCACCTGTAGGGCAAATTGCCGCCAGCGACAGCATTAACGACACTTTGCATTCAGGGCAAGTAAGTTTTAATTACCGACTCAGCGATGATTACACCACTTATGGCGCAGCAAGTTACAACGAAGCCACATCAAATAGCATGGCTGGCGGCACTACACTTGGTGGCGACAATACCATTAGTGCACAAAATTTTGCCACCGAAAATACCCTAGTTGAATTTGGTTTAAAATATGCACCAACCAATAGCGATTGGTACGCTGATGGCGCAATATTTAGTCAACGCCGTAGTTTACGTAACCGCGATGGCAGTAATACCGGTATTCGCACCACAGGTTTTGAAAGCCAAGTATTTTACGATGCCTACCCGTACTGGTTAAGCGCAGGTTATAGCTACATTGACGCCCGCTACGATAATTCTGCAAGTAGTCAAGATTCTGCCCAAGTAGCCGATGCATTTGACAACTCACGCCCTGATATTATTGCAGGCACCAGTGTGGGCGCTCCTAGTTTTACCGCATTTGCGCCTTCAAGTAGCCAAGTTCAAGGCATTCCAGAGCAATCTTTTAGCTTTAACGGAAATTATTCAATTAATTCGAAATGGCAAACGGGTTTTTCAGGTCTATATACAAAGAGTTACCCATTAGACTTTTTGGCAACCGTACATATTCGCGATCAGTACACATTAAACGTAAATACTAGCTATGCTTTTACGCCTAGCACCAAGTTACGCTTAGATGTAAACAACGTTACCAATCAAAAAAATTGGCGCCCTGTATTTGAAGGCGGTTATTTTGGTGCAACCTTGGCTTTTCCTGAATTACCAATAAACGCCAAGCTGACGCTTACGCATAATTTTTAAAGACAAGTTTGAAAGAGAGAGAACATGATTAAAAAAATACTTTTGTTATTAATTGCAGCGGTCGCCATCGGCCTGTTCTTTCATTTTGATTTGCACCAACTACTTACGCTTGAGGGCTTAAAAGGCTCGATGGATCAGTTTAGCCAATATAAAGCGCAATCTCCGCTATTAATAATTGGCGGATTCTTTTTATTGTATGTGGTGGTTACTGCATTGTCTTTACCGGGCGCGGCTATTTTAACACTGGCAGCGGGTGCTTTATTTGGCTTAGTTGAAGGCTTATTGGTTGCATCGTTTGCATCAACCATAGGTGCTACATTGGCCTTTTTAGTATCACGTTACTTATTGCGCGACACCATTAAAAAGCGATTTCCTGATCGTTTAGCAGCCATTGATGCAGGCGTTGAAAAAGAAGGCGGCTTTTACTTATTTACGTTGCGTTTAGTGCCGGTGTTTCCGTTCTTTTTAATCAACTTGTTAATGGGCGTAACAGCCATCAAGTCATGGACTTTTTACTGGGTAAGCCAAGTGGGTATGCTAGCCGGTACATTTGTATTTGTTAATGCAGGTACTCAGCTTGCTCAAATAGAGAGTTTATCGGGCATTTTATCGTTGGACTTAATTTTATCATTCGCTTTATTGGGCGTATTCCCATTTATTGCTAAAGGGATCTTAAACGTGTTTAAAAAACGTCGTGTATACAAAAACTATACTAAACCTAAAAGCTTCGACCGTAACATGATTGTTATTGGCGCAGGCGCAGGTGGTTTGGTAACAAGTTATATAGCCGCTGCTGTTAAAGCAAAAGTAACCCTTATTGAAGCGGGCGAAATGGGCGGTGACTGTTTAAACTATGGTTGTGTTCCAAGTAAAGCAGTCATTAAAAGCGCTAAAATTGCAGAACAAATTCGCCATGGTGAAAACTACGGCCTAGAAAATGCGACACCGCAGTTTTCGTTCAAAAAAGTAATGGCACGTGTACATAAAGTTATTGCCGATGTAGCACCGCACGACAGCGTTGAGCGTTACACCAACCTAGGCGTAGATGTTGTAAAAGGTTACGGTAAATTAATCGACCCGTGGACTGTAGAAATTAAACTTAACGACGGTGGCACGCAAACACTCACCGCTCGTACTATTGTTATTGCCACTGGCGCACGCCCGTTTGTACCGTCACTACCTGGTATTGAAGAAACAGGCTATGTAACAAGCGATACATTGTGGAATAAATTTGCAGAGCTAGATGAGGCACCTAAAAAACTTGTAGTACTTGGTGGTGGTCCAATTGGTAGCGAATTAGCACAAAGCTTTGCACGTTTAGGTTCAAGCGTTACGCAAATTGAAATGGCGGAGCGCATCATGATCAAAGAAGATCTTGAAGTGTCTACTTTTGCTCACGAAGCGTTAACCGAAAGTGGCGTTAATATTTTAACATCGCACCAAGCACTAAGCTGTGAAGCTCGCGATGGTAAAAAATATATTGTTGTTAAACATAACGACAAAGAAATAGATATTGAATACGACGAGCTATTATGTGCCGTTGGTAGAAGTGCACGCCTTAAAGGTTACGGTCTTGAAGAGCTAGGCATTGAAACAAACCGCACAGTAGTAACTAACGAATACCTAGAAACACTGTACCCTAATATTTTTGCAGCGGGTGATATTGTAGGTCCATACCAATTTACACATGTGGCAGCTCATCAGGGTTGGTACGCAGCGGTAAATGGCTTATTTGGTCACCTTAAAAAGTTTAAAGTAGATTACCGTGTTATTCCGTGGACTACGTTTATTGACCCAGAAGTAGCACGTGTTGGCTTAAACGAGCAAGACGCAAAAGACAAAGGCATAGATTACGAAATTACTCGCTTTGAATTTGAAGAGCTAGACCGTGCAATTACCGACAGCGCTACAAAAGGCTTTATTAAAGTGATTACACCCAAAGGCAAAGACAAAATATTGGGCGTTACCGTGGTATCTGAACACGCTGGCGATTTAATTGCTGAGTTTGTACTGGCAATGAAACACGGCTTAGGTCTTAACAAAATACTCGGTACTATACACAGCTACCCTACTTGGGCTGAAGGAAACAAATACGCAGCAGGTGAGTGGAAACGCGCTCATGCACCTGAAAAAGTGCTTAACTTGCTTGAAAAATACCACACATGGCGCAGAGGCTAATATGTTTAAAACACCTCTAAAAGCATTGCTACTTGGTTCGGCTTTAGTTGTAACATCGTTTGCAACATCATTTTCGACCCAAGCCCAAAACATGCACGATAGCTGGAATGCATTATTAAATAAGCATGTTGTCGCTATTAATCATAATCACAGTACTGAGGTTGATTACGCTGCTATAAAACGTGAGCATGCACAGCTAAAAACGTATTTAGATTCGTTAACGGCTGTAACGCAAAGCGAATTTGACGCATGGGAAAAGCCTAAGCAACTCGCTTTTTTAATCAATGCTTATAATGCGTGGACTGTTGAACTTATATTGACTAAGTACCCTGATATTAAGTCAATTAAAGACTTAGGGAGCTTTTTTAGCTCACCATGGAGTAAAGAGTTTGTGCCATTACTTGGCAAAACTCGCAGCCTTGATGATATAGAGCATGGTTTAATACGTGGCAGCGGTAGATACAACGACCCACGTATTCACTTTGCAGTAAATTGCGCGAGTATTGGTTGCCCAGCGCTTCGAGAAGAAGCCTATACAGCCACTGATTTAGTGAGCCAATTGCAAGAGCAAACAGTGCGCTTTTTATCAGATATGACACGCAATATGGCTCAAGAAAATACGCTAAGCGTGTCTTCAATATTTAAGTGGTACGGCGATGATTTTGAAAAAGGTTTTAGAGGTGCAGACACGCTACTGCAGTTTTTTTTGCAATATAGCGATGCACTTAAACTAGTACCCGCTCAGCAAAAAGCGCTTAGAAATAATGACATGAAAGTAAAATTTTTAGACTACAGCTGGGATTTAAATGTACGCCAGTAAGTTTTGGCAAACAGCTACGCGATACAGTGTTTACTGTGTCGCGTTTTGCGTTTGCTTAATAACAAGCTTAAGTACTTTTGCTAATAACAGCGCCCATAATATGAGTAAAGAACTACTCACTCGCTGGGAAAATATTGAAACGCTTGGTAATAACCAAAGCGTGTACTTTTATGCCTGGGGCGGCGACGCGCAAATAAATGCCTATATTCAATGGGCTGCCCAGCAAGTTAAAACTAAATATAATATTAACTTAGTGCATGTAAAGCTCAGCGACACCAGCGAAGCAGTAAGCCGTGTGTTGGCCGAAAAATCAGCACATAATAATGACCAAGGCAGTGTTGATCTGGTATGGATAAACGGCGCTAACTTTGCCACTATGAGCGAGCACGCATTGTTGTTAAAACAGTGGGCAAATAAACTGCCACACTTTGCATACACAGATCCCGCTAATAACCCTGCAGTTAATTTTGACTTTGGCATACCCACAAACGGTATGGAAGCACCGTGGGGGCAAGCATCGCTCACCTTTTATTACGACAGCCTTGCAATAAATGAACAAACAAACAATAAACTCCCTACTACATTAAACGAATTATTAAACTGGAGCACACAAAACCCGGGGCGCTTTAGCTACCCAAAGCCGCCTGATTTTTTAGGGATGAGCTTTTTAAAATACGCCTTAGTAATACTGCATCAGCAAAGCAGCGAAAATATTAAAGCGCAGTTAAACCAAGCGGCTACCGCTAACAACACAGCACAAGTATTAACCCCATTGTGGAACTTTTTAAATAAGCTACACCCTACGCTTTGGCGTGGTGGCACGCACTTTATGCAAAGTGGCGCGCAAATGCGCCGTTTAGTAGACGATACCGAGCTAAGTATTGCCTTTACCTTTTCAGCACCCGAAGTGCCCGCAGCCGTTAAACGCTACGATTTACCAAAAAGCATTCGCAGCTATGCAATGGCTGATGGCAGTTTAAGTAATACTCACTTTGTGGCTATTCCTTACAATGCAAGCCACCCGCAAAGTGCGCAATTAGTCGCTAACTTTTTATTAAGCCCAGAGGCGCAAGCTCAAAAGCAAAAAGCGCATATATGGGGCGATAAAAGCGTACTTATTCAATCAAGGCTAACGCCTGATCAGCAAGCCTTGTTTAAAACAGCTAAACCGCACCCAAGCGCACTGCCTTTTAACAGTATTAAGCGCACATTGAGCGAGCCACACCCAAGCTGGGTAAATGCCATAATGCAAGGCTGGCAAACTCGCTATGGGGTAAGCCAATGAATGTTGTTAGCAATAAAGTGGCGACAAGCCATGGGCCTCACGCCCGTAAAAGCCATGATATGTTTAGTAAAATAGTAAAATTAAGCCCACGCTTTTTACTCGTTTTACTTATTTTACCCGTACTTGGCGGCTTAATTAGTGTGTTACTACCCGCCTTTGGTTATGCCCCTGCACTTGATCAAACTACATTTGGCTTGCAAGGCTTTACCATGCTTTGGCAAACACCCGGCCTAGTAAATATGGCTATGCTAAGTATTGGCACCGGTTTAATAAGTACCTTACTTGCTTTTATTATTACTTTGATGATTTTAGCCGCTTTTTTTAACAGCCCTTGGCTTAACCGCATTCAGCGTTTACTGAGCCCTATTTTAGTGATCCCACACGCTGCAGCGGCTATTGCGGTAGGTTTTTTAATTGCCCCTTCAGGCATGATTTCGCGAATTATATCGCCTTGGTTAAGCGGGTGGGAACTTGCACCAAACGGCCTATTTCCGCATGACTCATTCGGCATTAGTATAATTTTAGGGTTAACGCTTAAAGAACTGCCATTTTTGTTATTAATGGCACTAGGCGTACTGGCGCAGCCTGAGCTTGGCAAAAAATTACGCCAGCAACATAAAGTTGCGCTTAATTTGGGTTACTGCCCCATGACCGCCTTTTTTAAAGTAATACTCCCTAGCCTTTACCCACTGCTGCGTTTACCTATTTTAGCTGTGCTCGCTTATGCCAGCGCCAGTGTAGAAATGCCACTTATTTTAGGCCCAAATACACCGCCAACATTAGCGGTAGCTATTATGCATTGGTTTAACGATGTCGATTTAAACTTACGTATTAAAGCCTCAGCCGGTGCTTTGCTACAACTGGCACTCACGGGTGGGCTACTTGCGCTTTGGCTTGGCGGCGAAAAAGCGATAAAAGTATTATTTAGCGATTCACTCACTAACGGAGTGCGCGAATACGGCGGATTTTATTGGCAAAAGCTAACGGTAATACTCACTACTTTAGTGATCGGTTTTATTTTACTCTCGCTAATTGCCCTTATTTTGTGGTCGGTTGCCGGCTTTTGGCGCTTTCCCGATGCACTCCCTGAGCAATTTACACTACTGCATTTTAACAGTGCATTAATGCAAATGAGCAACCCGCTTTTTAATACCCTAGCTATTGGTTTAGTAACAACGGTATTTGCCATTACGGTTACTTTATTGTGTTTAGAGTCGGAGCAGTTAAGCGACAAACCCATCTCTCGCTTTACCAGTTTAATTATTTACTTACCGCTATTAGTACCCAGTATTGCCTTTTTGTTTGGCCTAGTATGGATACAACAATGGGTAAATAACCAAGCCGCGTTTTTTAATGTGGTGTTTACCCATTTACTGTTTGTTTTGCCTTACGTATTTTTGTCACTCGCGAGCATTTATAGGCGGTTAGACTCTCGCTTTGCGCGCGTTGCAGCAAGTTTGGGCGCAGCGCCTAGCAAAGTGTTTTTTAAGGTGAAATTACCGCAGTTATTTGCACCTATTTTAATTGCAGCCGCATTGGGGTTAGCGATCAGTTTTGGCCAATACTTACCAACTCTTTTAGCCGGTGGCGGGCGTATAGCCACCATAACAACCGAAGCCGTTACCCTGGCAAATGGCGCAAGTAGGCGCACTAGTGCCGTATACGCTATTATGCAAATGGCACTCCCGCTTATTGGATTTATACTGGCATGGGTTTTACCTAAGTACTTTTTTAAAAGTGCACGAGTGTAAAGTACCTATATTAAACAGTATTGAGTTAAAGGTTTTTTAATGCAGTCATCTTTACAGATTAAAAATTGTCAGCTTTATCGCCAAAATGAGCGACTACTTAGCTTAAACGAGCAAGTTAATGGCGGTGAAATTCTAACAATTATGGGCCCATCGGGCAGTGGTAAATCAAGCTTATTAAATTGGCTTACAGGTACTTTACCCAGTGGCTTTAAAGCCACTGGAGAGGTGTGGCTTAACGGTAAAAATATAAATGATTTACCCACGCATTTACGCCATATTGGCGTACTGTATCAAGACGCTTTATTGTTTTCGCACTTAAGTGTGACGGGTAATATTGCTTTTGCTATGCCCAAAGGGGATAAAAAACAACGCATTGAAAAAATAGCACACGCACTTGAGCAAGTTGGTTTAAAAGGAATGGCCAATCGCCATCCCGATAGCTTGTCGGGCGGCCAACAAGCACGCGTTGCGCTATTACGACTGTTATTAAGTGAGCCAAAAGCTATTTTACTCGATGAGCCTTTTAGTAAGCTCGACACGCAACTGCGCGTTGATACACGTGAACTGGTGTTTAGCCAAATACGCCAACATAAACTGCCTGCCATTATGGTAACGCACGATCATAGCGATTACGACGCTGCAAACGGTAAACTTTTCACCTTAAATACTGTACTTTAAGCGCACAAGGCACCCTATGTTAGATAAATTTATCACCCCTGTAATAAAACCACTGTTAAAGCCTGTGGTAATGCTGATACATAAATGCGGCATAACACCCGATCAGCTAACAGTATTTGGCTTTTTAATTGGCTTGCTCGCTGTGCCATTACTTGCTTTTGAAATGTGGTACGGCGCATTAGCTGCCATTGCTTTAAATCGCATTTTAGATGGGCTTGACGGCGCACTAGCACGCCATGCTAATTTAAGTTCAAGCGCCGGCGGCTTTTTAGATATTACACTCGACTTTTTATTTTACGCGGCTATTCCGCTTGGCTTTATTTTGGCAAACCCTGAGCAAAACTCGATAGCAGGATCGTTATTACTTGTAACTTTTATTGGTACAGGCTCAAGCTTTTTAGCCTTTGCCATAGCCGCCGAAAAATTTAAACTCGAAAAACCGCAATTTAAATACAAAAGCTTTTACTACTTAAACGGCTTAACCGAAGGCACAGAAACCATAGCGCTGTTTATTGCCTTTTGTATTTGGCCGCAGCACTTTGCCATAATGGCGAGTATTTTTGCCACTGCGTGCGCTATTACTATTTTTACACGTATACATGGTGGTTATAACACGTTAAAACTCCAAGAAGCTGATGAGGTTACACAAGCCAATGAGTAATGAAATTTGGTGGCGTTTAGGGTTCTTTTTTTGCATTTTGGTTATTATGATGCTGCTAGAATGGCAAAAGCCTGCTCGCCAAGCACCTATTAAAAGCAGTACACGTTGGTTTGCTAATTTTGGTTTAGTGTTTGCTTCATCAGTTATTGCGCGCTTAGTGGCCCCTATTGGGTTAACCGCTATCGCACTTTACACTCAAGAGCACGGCATTGGCTTATTTAATCAAATAGCCCTACCAAGCAGTTTAATTATTATATTGAGCATACTTTTACTCGATATATTAATTTATTGGCAGCATAGATTATTTCATCAGGTGCCTATTTTATGGCGTTTGCACCGTGTACACCACGCCGATGCACATGTAGATACCAGTACGGGCTTGCGCTTTCACCCTATCGAAATTGTACTGAGCATACTAATAAAACTCATTGCAGTAACTGCTCTTGGCGTACCTGCTATTGCGGTACTTATTTTTGAAATAGCACTTAATGGTTTAGCACTATTTAATCATGCAAATATACGCCTACCTAATGCCATTGAAAAACCACTGCGTTTAATATTAATGACGCAAATATTGCATCGAATTCACCATAGCCAAGTAGTTAATGAAACTAACTCAAACTATGGTTTTAGTGTAATTTGGTGGGATAAATTATTTGGTAGCTACAAAAGTGAAGCAAAAAAAGCAGATTACGACATCGATATTGGTTTAAAAGAATACCCAAACCAAAAACAAAACGCCTCCCTTTGGGGATTACTCGTTATGCCATTTAAAAACAAATAACTGATAATATTTGTAACCGGCTTGCCTAAAAAAAAGCCAGTTTTTAGAGGTTTAATAATGCATACCAAATTATAAAATTAATATATTCTTTCAACCACAGTCAAAAAAAGAGTTGAAAATACCACTTTAAAATCTTTTTAAATGAGATTAATCTATTAATATAATGTTATTTTTTATGAGTAGCTCAATTGGTAAACTGGTCTTACCGTAAACTAATTGTAAATAAAATAAACAAATATGTTGACCATTAACGCACTGCACAATATCATTTGTAAGCGCTTACAAAACACAATGCAAAAATGTAAGCGCTTACAGTATGAAAAACAATTAATCTGACAATAATCTGTTGAAACCGGGGTTCAGTTATGAACATTGAAACAACGCACATTACACGTTTACTTGCCGCTATCTCTCTAGTTACGTTAGCTGGCTGTGGTGGCGACTCTGCCACTAAATCAAATTTTGAAAATGTAGATGCCTCTGAGCCAGTATCAGATTGGCAAATGGTTTGGAGCGACGAATTTGAAGGCTCTGCCATTGATACAAACAAATGGAACTATGAATTAAACTGCGATGGCGGTGGTAACAACGAGAAACAGTGTTACACCGATAGTGAGCAAAATGCATTTATTGCAGACGGTGTGTTAAACATTGTTGCCCTACCAGCGACAGAAGGTGCAGAAAAACCTTACACTTCAGCGCGCTTAAATACGCGTTACAACGCCGACTTTACATATGGTCGCTTTGAAGTGCGCGCCAAACTTCCATCAGGACAAGGTAGCTGGCCAGCATTTTGGATGCTGCCAACTGATGAAGTTTATGGTACTTGGCCTCGTTCTGGCGAAATAGATGTTTTAGAATCAGTAAACCTTAAAACACCGGATGAAGACGGCGGTATAGAGTCAAGCATTCACGGCACTCTTCATTACGGACGCGCGTGGCCAGATAACAGCTACACAGGGCAAGAATACAAATTCCCTGAAGATACTAACCCAGCAGATGACTTTCACACCTACGCTATTGAATGGCAAGAAGGCGAAATTCGTTGGTACGTAGATGGTTACCTTTACGCAACGCAGCGCCAATCAGAAGTTTTGTATAATTCAAAAGGTGAGCCTGCAGGCTTAAAACATCGTGGTTGGTTTGCAGAGTATTTTGAACAAGGTTCTGGCGAGCTTGAAACGCATTGGGATAGCGCTCCTTTCGATAAAGACTTTCACCTATTATTAAATCTTGCCGTAGGTGGCGACTGGCCTGAAAACGTTAATGATTTAGGTATAGATGCTAGCGCATTTGAAAACGGCCAAACCTTTGCTATTGATTATGTACGTGTTTATCAATGTGCATCAAACCCTGATACAGGTAAAGGTTGTGAAACCATTCGCCCAGGTTACGATAGCTTAGACGATGCCTTGCTTGAGAGTGATGCACCAGTTCCTATAGCTGGAGGAGTTACTCCATTAACCATATTTGGTGATTCTTTTAATATTAATTGGCCTGCGTGGGATTGTTGCGGAGGTTCAACTCCTGCAATAGTTGTTGATGAACAGCAAGGTAATACAGTTGAATTTAGTGTTGGTGAAAACCCAACTGTAAACGGTTTTATTTCAAGAGCGGCAAACATTACTGATGAAGCTGGTGTAGCCTCCCCTTTTGATGCAACCCCCCTGTTAGCACAAGGGTATTTTCAATTTAAAATGAAAGTAACTAGCGCACCTGCTGATGCAAACTCTACATGGGTTGTTAAGCTTGAAAGCGCAGGAGATGCCCCTACTGCAGCCGAATTGCCTATTACCCAAAGCGTTGAAGGTATTGCGCCTGTTGTAGGTCAATGGCAAACATACACATTTAAATTAACCGATCTTGTTGCAGCAAACTTAGATATTAGTGCTATTGATGTAGTTATGATTTTCCCCGCATGGGGCACTGGTAATGGTGCTGTTTATAGAGTTGATGATGTAAAAATAACTCAAGATTTCCCAGAACTTGATGTGTTCTCTGATACCCAAAATCTTGATTGGCCAATGTGGGACTGCTGTAGCGGCTCAACACCCGTGGAAGTAATGGATGATGAAGAGCATGGTATAACAGCAGAATTTACAATAAATGATACGCCTACCGTAATGGGCTTTAATAGCCGCACATCTGTTGGTGGAAGCGGCGAGGCATTTGATGCAAGCGCTATCATAACGGTTGGTCAAATTACGTTTGATATGAAAGTTACGAGTATGCCAAGCACACCCGATGCCCCATGGTTTTTCAAAGTTGAGTCAAACGAAGGTGATTCTGCTGTAGAGCTTGCACTTACTGAAAGTGTTGAAGGCATTGCCCCTGTTTTAAACGAATGGCAAACATATACTTATACGCTTTCTGATTTATCAGCTGCCGGTTTAGATGTAAGTGCAATAGATGTATTAATGATTTTTCCTAATTGGGGCCAAGGGGCTGGCGCAACATATCGTGTTGATAATGTGACAGTTTCAAACCCATAATTAAGATTTCACTGACAAATTCTAGGTGCTTACACTGCACCTCCTCTCTTGAACAACATTTTATAAAGCAGAGCTATTATGAACACATTCAATTTTAAAAAGAGCCAACTTGCGGCTTCTGTGTCTCTCATCATTGCTGCGAGCACATTAAACACAGCTATTGCGGCAGAAGCACAAACAAACGTTTCATCTGATGTAGAAGTTATTGAAGTAAAAGGTATTCGTGGTTCACTTATTCGTTCTATGGATATGAAACGCGACTCTTCTGGCATTGTTGATGCCATTTCGTCTGAAGAAATGGGTAAATTCCCAGATACCAACTTAGCAGAATCATTACAACGTATTACCGGTGTATCGGTAAGTCGTGCAAACGGTGAAGGTAGCCAAATTACTGTACGTGGTTTTGGTCCTGAGTTTAACTTAATTACCCTAAATGGCCGCCAAATGCCAGGCACAGGTTATACACGCTCATATAATCTTGAAAACGTTGCCTCTGAGGGCGTAAGTGCGCTTGAAGTATTTAAAACAGCACGTGCAGACGTACCAAGCGGTGGCTTAGGTGCAACGGTAAATATTTCTACCGCGCGCCCTTTTCAAAAGCCGGGTCAAAACTTTTCAGCTACCGTTAAAGCAAATCACGACTCGTCAAACGAAGCTGGCGATGACGTAACACCAGAGTTTTCTACTGTTTACAGCAATACTTTTGTAGATGACACTTTTGGTTTTGGTTTTTCATTTTCGCACCAAGAGCGTGACTTTCAAAAACAAAGTGCCAATATTCAAGGCTGGCAGGCAAACGTAGACTTACCTGAATTAGATAGCAGCAACGTAGTTGATAACCGCACAGACCCTGCAGGTAACTACTACTTCCCTAAAGACATGAACTACGCTATTGAAGATGTAGAACGTGAACGTACAAACGGACAAGTTACCTTTCAATATGCACCGGTAGATGGCTTTGTAGCAACACTTGATTACACTGCAAGTAAAGCAGTTACAGGTTCTCAGAGCATTGGTTGGGGTATTTGGAACGACTTTGGTAGCAATATTAATGGCTACGAACTAGATGAAAATGGTACAGCTGTTTATGCTGATATTAGCGGTAACGATGCGTCATTCACAGCCAATAAAGGTACTACAGAAGTAAAAGCACGCTCACTTGGTTTAAATCTTGATTGGGAAATTAACGACACATGGCACGTAGAGCTTGATTACCACGACTCTAAAAATGAGACTGACAACGGCGCCGATGACGGGCTAGGCAGTACCGGCCAAGTGATTTTGGGCTCAGATCAGCTTGCTAATAAAATTTACGATTACCGCACAGGCGATATTCCAAGTGCTCAAGTTAACTGGTTAAACGGCACAAGCGAACTAACACCAGGCGAAATTGACTCAAACTTTAGTCAGTTTACTCACTCACCGGGTGAGTCAAACATTGAACAGTTACAACTACATACTACGTGGTATAACGAAAGCTACGACATTGGTTTAGTTAAAGTTAAATTTGGCGCATCACGTACTGAGCAAAACACCGGCGGCTATACCGCATGGAGTGGTTTAGTAGGTGGCCCTGGTTTTAACCCGTCGTATACAGAAATATTCCCAGATAGCATGTTTACCCGTCACGATACATCGGGTCTTTTAGACCAATTTGCTGGCGGCGGTAGTGACTTACAACCTAATTACTACTACACGTATGACTTCGATGAAGCTGTTGCACGCCAAATTGCTTATTTAACAGCAGATGTAACAGGCGGCGATGCATACGCAGCTAATGCCTATATGGATGGCATAGATAGCGAAAGTTATGTAGAAGAAATCACTAATAGCTTTTATGTTCAATCAAGCTGGGAATTTGACGTAAGTAACTACTACGTAAAAGTAAATGCAGGCCTACGCTATGAGCAAACAGACGTAACCAGTACTGTACGTCAACGCGTTGAAGATCAAGTTAATTGGATCAGTGCTTCTGAGTGGATCATGCAATACGCTGCTGGCGGCGATGATAACTTCTTAGAGCAACAAGGTGATTATGATGTTTTACTGCCTTCAATCGACGTAAGTGTTGATTTAACTGAAGACGTAGTAGCCCGCGTATCTTGGGGTAAAACAATGTCGCGTGCACCACTGGGTAATTTAGCCGGTGGCCGCAGCTTAACAGGCAGCCCAAAACCAGGTTCTCGCACAGGTAGCCAAGGTAATACAAACTTATTGCCGTTTGAATCAACAAACCTTGATTTATCACTTGAGTATTACTACGCAGAAGGCAGCTACGCATCTGTTGGTTACTTTAAAAAAGACGTTGATAACTTTATTCAAACCACCATTACGCAAACTACTATTGATGGCTTGCACGATATTTTAAACGGCCCTCGTTACTTACAAGCCGTAAGCGATATTGAATCACGTGGTGAGCAAGCAACAACCGACGCTATTTTTGCACAGATGATTGCCAGCGGTTACGGCAATGCAAATGGCGTTATTGAGCCAAGCAGCGACGATCCGCTAATTACATGGAATATTAGTCAACCACAAAACACCGACAGTAAATCGGTAGATGGTTTTGAAGTTGCTGTTCAGCACTTAATTGGTGAAACCGGTTTTGGTGTTGGTGTAAACGCGACGTTTGTAGATGGCGACGTTGAATTTAATAGCGAAAGCCTTGATCAACAAGCACCGCTTACAGGCTTAAGTGACTCAGCTAACTTTCAAGGTTTTTACGAAAAAGACGGCCTATCAGTGAAAATTACTTACGCATGGCGCGACTCATACCTAATTGGTGTAGGCCAAGCGCAAGGTTCAGCTGATGCGCCTCCGCAATATGCTAAAGCGTATGGCCAATGGGATATGAGCGTTAACTACGATGTAAACGAAAACGTAACGGTATTTTTTGATGGCATAAACTTAAACAATGCAACCGAAGAAGGCTACGGACGTTACGAAGAGCAGTTCTTATTTGCTAATCAATACGGTCCTCGTTACTCAATTGGTGCTCGTTACACGTTCTAAACTATTTCCTAGTTAGAAGGTTAAGCCGCTTGTTACAACAAGCGGCTTTTTTTATAGCGTTTTTATTTGCTCAAGCAACACATTGGTTGTCCAATCAAGGCCCTTATACGCCACATCGGGTTTGTAAAAATCCCCTGCCCCACGCGCTCTATTTACATATACTTTATTTGGCACAATCACTTTCCCCAAGCTTGAAGGTAAATCGGCTAAGCGTACCTCCATATACATAGAATCAGCGCTACTTGGTGCACCAAATAACGTTGTATTTTCAAAAAGCTTAAACTTATCAAGTGCATCTAAACAAGCACTGGCGCATTGCGGCGGCACTATAACAAACACCTTGTTTTTAAAGTCACTCACTAAAGGCTTTTGTGGTATGTTATTTAGCGTATTAGTTTCTTGCTCTACATAAAATGGATCATCATTTTTAAGTGATAAAGCCATGCCAGTAGAGACGGTTTTGAGAGTTTTCAGTACTTCGGATTGATCTTTTACAACGTCCAATAAAGACTATACATAGTCAGTATTATCTTTTGATGCTCTCCACCACACTTGCGTGTTTTGAGAAGTATTATTTGCTTTTTGCTCTACTACTTTTTGGCCCCATAATCCTTTTGCTATTTGTGAGCTCCAATAAGATGAGCCACCTTGGTTATGGCGCAAATCTAATACCACGGCTTTTGCAGTAAGTAACTTGCTACGTTGCTGTTGTATTTTTTCAAACACTTTATTGTAGGCAGTAGTTTGTTTATCGGTTGATGAAAAGCTAAGCATAGCAATCCAACCAATGTTTTTTTCAGGCCACGTTAAATCAATGGGGAGTTCATCACCGTTGTAGGCATTTTCTAAATGCTTACTTGCTGACTTAGGCCTCACAGACCAATTTAATACGTGTGTATAGGTATCGTCATTGGCTTTAACAAATTCGCATTCTTTTAGAGGAGTTAAAAATGGATTGCCCTCGTCAATGAGTAACCGCCAACCTTGCTGCCACCAATGCCCAGGTTGTGCAACTTCACCATGAAACTTAAATATTCTCTCAGGCATTAAGGTATCAGTGCTTTGCCCATCACATTGGCTTACAACGTCGCCTTTACTAATATTGTTGGTTTCGCTGTAATACACTTTTAGCGCATCACCTCGCCATACAGCTCTAAAGCCGGGCCAGCGGCGCGCGGGTCTATCTACGCTTGAAAACGCACCAGCATGACCATCTTGTAACACAGTGCTAAAGCGTGCAATTGCCGCTACATGAGCTTGCGGACCGCTCGCTTGTGACGAGAGTGCAAGCGCCTCTGCTTTTGCTTGTTTTAATAAATCAGGGAAAGTTGGGTTATTAACATCAAACATACCAGGATGATTTTGTGCAGTAATACTATAAGCCGCGTTAATATCGCGCTCTGTTATGCTGCGCCACTGCTCAGGTGTAGTAGGTAGAATGGGTTCTTGTGCAGCATTTATAAATGGTGATAGTAGTAAAGCGCAGAGCAATACATGATTGGTTATTTTTGTTTTTATAGTCATGAAAATCCGTTTAGCTAAAAATAAATTACTGGTTACGTTATTGTTCATTAACAATACTAAAAAAGCGATTTAAGGTACATGTGTAAATACATACCTGACACCTAAGTTAAAAACTTAAGAATCGTCCAACCTTATTTAGTAGGTGAGCAATGTGTCTGATACAGTAAAAAAGCCATACCAATTAAGTTACGCGATTTATGGTAATCATCGGCCGCTAAAAATTGTCCAATTAATCCCGAGGATTTCGTAACTTCATAATCAGTTGAGCATAGTTTTCACTTTTCGGCACAATACTTAACTCACCGTCGGCCTCGAAAACCACCGCCATAACTGTGCTTAAATCACCAAAACCGGCTTTTCTAACACTTGCTTCCACTTCAGTGCTTGTGAGTCGAGCATCTTTCATAGCGGCCTCTATATATTCACCGTCGAAAAAAACTAATTGTGGAGAGGTTTTTACTACTTTGTCGAAGGTCGAAAAATGGGCGCTCATCCAAGTGAGTAAATACTGTAAAAAGAGGAGCAGGCTAACCGCAACTAAAACCTCAACTATGACTACGTCTTTCAATAAAATAGCTGAACCTAAGATGAAGCCCGCTGCTACGGTGATTATCCAGTCAAAGTTGTTCATTTTGGCAAATGGGCGTTTACCCACTAAGTGCGTCGCTAGGATTAAAAAGGGATAAATAATCAAAGTTGTGGTGACAATGCGCGCTATTTCACTCCAAGATTCAAAAAACATATTTCCCTCTACTTAAGGTGCTGAATAAATTAAGAATCATATAAGCTAAACAGCCACCTGAATCACACAAACTAGGCAGTCACCTTAATAAATCAAACAACACTATGCAACTAAATCTGCCATACAAATACAGCATCTATCTTTTATTAATAGGTCACTTTTACGAATAATTTTTATTTATGTCAGGGCACCAAATTATGATGACACCCACTTTATTTAGCCTATTAAAATCTAGGCATCAAAAAGTGCAAAGTTTAAGATGGGTGCCTGATTAATTCTTCTTTTTTCGACAATATAACAAAGGGCATACTCAAAGGTGCCAGGCAGAATCTGCTCAGCGAAATTGATAGGAATGAATTTATTTTGACAGGGTAAGTCAGGCTTGACTTCTCACCCAAAGAAAGAACCATTACGGTTTACCATAGGTGAATAATATCTATTAGATCACAGCAAACAGATGGATTCAAGATTAAAAAGCAACCAACCAAGAATAGTTGGATACGTTCCTAAAAAGAGTAATTCTACAGCCTCAACGCCGCATTCAGCGGCATGTCCGCTGCAATGCTTTGTTATGCGAATTATTAACCTGCCGCACAAGCTTTAATCCTATGAATTACCTTCTCGCGAAACTCACCATGCCCATGCGTTGCTCTGGGGTGGGCAATTCTAAAGCATATGGCATCGGCTGCCTCAAACTCCCAGAACTTTCTAGAAATCACTTCTTTATTTCGATAGCCACCAAAGTTATCATTGAATAATTTTTTTATTGCTGGATCAATACCAGCGAAGCCAGCCGCAAAAATTACAACATCTGGCTTAAAGTGTATGATCTGTATTGCAAGCAACTTTTTTGATATTGACGTTATTTCTTCGAGCTCATTTTTCGGGCGTGTTCTAGGGCTTTTCTTGTTGTAGTCCCACGCAAACAAGTTTGCATAGATAATGGATTTGGGATCAACTTCAAGCTCCTTCGCCAGCCGGAAAAAATATTGCTTAAAGCGACTTCGCGTTTTTGTAATAACTTTTCCACCCTTGCTCACCAGAAGATGTTTTTTATAACGCTCAGTTGCTTCACACACAAGCTCGCAAACTTTATCTTTTTCGACAAAATCAGCGACACGATTAATCTTATTCTTGTTGCTATCAGTATTCCATCCGGCAGTCTCCCGACCAACCAACATAATTTTTAGATTTGAACTCCAGTACTCATCAAATGGAACCGGTAAAAAAACACCAGAGTATTTGTCCTCCTCAAGGTTGAATGAGTTAATATTAAGATCTCTCAAGATCGTTGCGTAATCATTAAATAATGCATCCATTAAGAAAGCTCCGTAGAGCCATCTGGAAGCCATTCAATATTCAGGCAACCATCACCAAAACGTACGACACCTTCCTTTTTCGGTAGCTCATTAAACTGCCCCCGATACTCGATAAAATTATCAAGCAATTCAATCAGGTGTACTTTGAACCCTGATTCAGTGGCCTCCTCAAAAATGTCGTCTTCAATCTTCCAACGAGTGATGCTCAAGCGATCTTCATTATCTTCCGCACAGAAAATCACTTCACCGGTTGCTTTCACAATCTCAGGATATTGCTTGGCAAGCATAGTAAGGCGAGTGGTTTCAAAGCCTTGGTCAAAATTTGGCATATTGTTTCCTTGTACTCGTTATTCTTTAGCTTACGACATCTGGGCGACAGATTGTCGTCGTAGAGGCGCATAACAGCTTATTGAACACCACTATGGGGGGTTATAACACCCCAAAACGGCGTATATTACATTGCTTAATAATTCCATCAAACAACTCTAATTTAAACAAGTAATTACGTGTGTTATAAAATTGCCCTTGTTTAAATACCTCAGAACGACTTTTAATAATGTTATCCGACAAAGCCGCAACTATTGCCAATTTATACAGTTATTAGTTATAAATTTAGCTTGTATGAAACACCCTTTTTTAACACTGAAAAAAGAACACATATATAATAAAAACATGCAAAAAACACGATTGGTGCTAAGAGCGATAACGCGTTGAGTCATTTTAAATTCATTAAACCAATGTACAAAAAAGCGCTGCAAATATGCAGCGCTGTCATTACTTAACGGTTGTTTATTTAAACTTTGTACTTAAAATTAAAAGAAGCCGAGCGGATCTTCGCTGTAGCTTACTAATAGGTTTTTAGTTTGTTGGTAGTGACCCAGTGCGAGTTTGTGGTTTTCGCGACCAATACCTGATTTTTTATAGCCGCCAAACGCGGCATGAGCCGGATACATGTGGTAACAGTTAGTCCATACACGGCCTGCCTCAATTTTACGCCCCATACGATACGCTTGGTTCATGTTGCGGCTCCATACACCGGCGCCTAGTCCAAACTCAGAGCTATTGGCAAGTGCCAACGCTTCGGCTTCGTCTTTAAAGGTCGACATTGAAATAACCGGGCCAAAAATCTCTTCTTGGAATACCCGCATGTCGTTGGTGCCTTTTAATAGCGTAGGCTGAATGTAATATCCGCCGTTAAGATCATCGCTTAACTGCTCTACGTTGCCACCAGTAAGTACTTCGGCGCCTTCTTTTTTACCAATTTCGATGTAGCTTAATATTTTATCAAATTGCGCTTTAGACGCCTGCGCACCTACCATGGTTTCGGTATCTAGCGGGTTACCGCGTTTAATTTGTGCTGTACGCTGTAAAATGCGTTCAATAAATTGCTCGTAAATATCTTCTTGAATAAATAGTCGCGATGGGCAAGTACATACTTCACCTTGGTTAAAGTAGGCCAATATTGCGCCCTCTATTGCTTTAGATAAAAAAGCGTCGTCTTTGTCCATTACATCGCTAAAGAAAATATTGGGTGACTTACCACCTAGCTCTACCGTTGATGGAATTATGTTTTCGGCGGCGCATTTTAAAATATGTGAACCCACTGGGGTAGACCCCGTAAAGGCGATTTTAGCAATACGGGTGTTGGTAGCCAGGGCTTCACCTGCTTCTTTACCAAAGCCATTAACTACGTTGAGTACGCCCGCTGGCAGTAAGTCGCCAATCACTTCCATTAACACTAAAATAGAGGCAGGGGTTTGCTCTGCTGGTTTTAGTATTACACAGTTACCCGCAGCTAAGGCTGGGGCTAGCTTCCACGCTGCCATTAGTATTGGGAAGTTCCACGGAATTATTTGCCCAACTACACCTAACGGTTCATTAAAATGATAGGCAACGGTAGTTTCATCAATTTCACTAATACCGCCCTCTTGTGAGCGCAGGCAACCTGCAAAATAACGAAAGTGATCGGCGGCTAGTGGAATATCGGCCGCGAGTGTTTCGCGAATTGCTTTGCCGTTGTCCCACGTTTCGGCAACTGCAAGTAACTCTAAGTTTTGTTCAATACGGTCGGCTATTTTTAGTAATACGTTACTACGATCGGTAACCGATGTAGTGCCCCACTGCGCTTTTACTGCATGGGCTTTGTCGAGCGCAAGCTCAATGTCGTCTTTGTCGGAGCGCGCTACTTTGCAAAACACTTTGCCGTTTACAGGGCTAATATTTTCAAAGTACTGGCCGTTTACTGGCTTTACCCATTCTCCACCAATGTAGTTTTCGTATTGCGCTTTAAAGGTAATTAGTGCATCTTTTTCGCCTGGATTTGCATAAATCATAGTGACACTCTCTTGTTGTTATTAGCTAAAAGTCGAGCTATTAAATAAGTCTTTTTGCTTTATATTTAATCAAGTGCTGTTTTATAATTAATCAGCATTGATTGACATTAGACTATCAAACACTTAAAAGCATGTATTGCTGTCCACAAAAGTTGTCTATGAGTCCAGATTTAAAAGGGATTAAAATGCATACTCCGCAATTAAATAAGCAACGTCAGCAATTAAAGGTGCTAATTGAAAATAAAGTGACCTTTGCTGCCGATAATAGCGAGCTAAGTATTTACGATACTTATGAAAATGCGCAAAAAGTAGCTTTGCATTCAAAAGAATTACTTTTTTGCGCCATGCTTAGTGGTAAAAAGGTAATGCATGTAGAGAGCTGCCAATATCATAAGGCATTTTTACCTCACGAATCCTTTGTATTAGCACCAGAGCAAGGGGTATTAATTGACTTTGAACAAGCATCTTTAAACGCGCCTACTACCTGCCTTGCTATTGAAATAAGCACAGACAAAATAACGCAGGTGGCTAATGCACTCAATATTGAGCAACGCTTTGCCAGCGATGACTTATTTGCCTATACACCACAGCTGGTACATAGCCAGCACAATAGCCAAACCCAACAACTTTTAGCGCGTATGGTGCATTTATTTAGTGAGCCCGACGAGCAGCGAGGTTATTTAATCGACTTATCGTTAAACGAGCTTATTACCCGTTTGCTACAGCAGCAAAGTCGAGATTTATTGCTAAAACACGGCAATAATCCGCAGCTTAAAACACCGGTAAATAATGCGTTGCAATACATAGAAGAGCACTTAAATGAAGCATTGGATATAGAGAGGCTGTGTAAAATTGCCTGTATGAGTCGCAGCAAGTTTTATCAACAATTTAAGTTGGCGTTTGGTACGAGCCCATCACTGTGGCAACAGCAACTTAGGCTTAAAAAAGCCTATAGTAAATTGTTACAGGGGCGCACGGTTAGCCAAGCGTGTTATGAGCTGGGTTTTAATTGCCCTAGCCATTTTAGCCGATTATTTAAGCAAGCCTATGGCGTACCACCAGCAAACATTGCCAAGAAAAACCATTAAGTGGTGGTTTAGATTAATTTTATAGCGAGGTTAATTAACGTTTCGTAGGCACTAAATACGCCTACGAAACTTATTTTATTGTATTTTTTATGGCGCATTAATACTGCGTATTAAAACCAAATTTCAACCTGAGCGCCTGCAACTAAGGCACTTTCGTCGCCCTCTTTGCCTGCAACACTTAACCCAGATTCTTGCCCAGCAGCCTTGTTCCAATCAAAGTTACTTAGATAAAAGCGTAATGATGGACGCGACCAATATTCGGTAGAGTCGGCTGTTGCTTGTAATGCTAGCGCATATTTCATAAGTGTTTGCTCATCATTTTCAATGCCGTTTGTTTTGGTTTGATAAGCGTTATAACCCAACTCACCAAGCACACTCCAATGTGGCGATATTGAATAATGCGGGCGCACACCAACACTTTTTAGGGTGTGGTAATCAGATGATTTTTCGTACATTACCATGTAATCTAGTTTAAATTTTTCAGTAATATCAATTAAGCCATTATTAAAAATACGAAAGCCACTTGAGCTGCTATCTGCCGCATAATCAAAGCTTCCGCCATCAGTACCGGCAGCGCCTGGGTTTTGCGCCATGGCGCCGGTACCATATTGAATCACTGTTTTTTGATCAACATTGCCTAACTGCTTTTGCCATTGCACTGTAAACGTTCTGCCATCGGTAAGCCCTGTTTCATCAATTGCATCATTTACAAATAAGTTTTGCAGTGCAAATACCACTTTACCCGCATCGCCTACATCCATTTCATAGCGTACGTCGGCCATAAAGTTTTGATAGTTAGTATCTGCAGTGGCTTTGTTACCTGTAAGTTCGCCCTCGCCACCATAAGTGATGGCAGCAAGATGCAGCTTATCGGTTTCATTTACCGTAATGTCGGACACACCCACGCCGTTACCCGAGCTTTGCATATGTTTGTAATCTAATATATGTACGCTACCAACGGCCTTATCGTAATAATATCTGCGGCCAATCCATAGCGTACCATTATCGAGTAAGTTGTCTGTTTCTACATAAAGCTGCCTTGAGCGTCTAGACCACTCCTCCGTTGCGGTTGGATCTCTTGAATCCCCGGCAAAGTCCATCATAAATACGGCTTTAAAATTAACCCCATTTAGCTGCTGTTTTTTAGTCAGCTGAAACTCGCTGTAGTCTCTGCATTCGTTACCTAAGCGATAATAAACCCCATCATTTTTAGGGTAGTTTAGTGAATAACAAGAGCCATTATTTTTACTGCCACTCCCTATAATGGTGTTTGTACCTGAGCGAAAATACCCATTAAATTCAAACCCATTATCCAATTCTTGCTTAGCTTTAGCCTCATCCTGAGCTTGCATTTCATTATTAATTAACTGTTTAACGTATGCAATATCTTCATCCGATAAACCAGCGGGGCGCTCTGCTGCGTGAACACTCATTGTAGCTTCGCATCATATTGAAAGTAGTGATAAAGAGGGTTTAATTCGTTTGTTATATTTCATGTTTACCATAGTCGTTGTGGGGTTACATTAAATGTATTTGCAGCGCTATTTAATTAAAATGCAGCCGTAATTTAGCTAAGCAGTGCTGGTTGCTAGCTACAAATACGAAATTAGTTACTTTTAAAGATGGAGTTTTTAGTTAACTTTGTGTCAGTAAAAATTAAAGGCATAAAGCCGTTAACTTTAAGCTAACTATTTTGGCGCTAATAATGATCAGCTACGATAACTCGTAGTAAATGAGCTGTGATCAGTAATAACCAATTTGAAAAGGATTTTATCCAACCACTGGGGGTTATTCAATATAGCAAACAGCGATAGTATAATATTTTACATGGGTCACAAACCATTGATTAACAAAGAAAAACTCAAAGCAAACATAACAAAAACACAGAGAAAACAATGAACCCACTTACTTACATTTCAGCGTGAAAAACCACCGCGCAATAATTAAACTAATGACGAGTTTTTTGATTATCTGCGCAACTGTAAAATTAATCTGGTAGCTGTAAAACGAGTGTTAGGATGAAATAAAAGAAGAGTAAACAGAGTAATAAAACGCATGGTAAGCTCCCTCAAAAGCGCTGCACTTAAACGCTATTAAGGGATAACGAGAGGATTTAAATCAAGCTGAAATAACTAAAAGCACATAAACTAATACCGGCTAATAACCATACTAATCCGTAGCTTTGCCAAAGTATTGCGTTATTATAAACCTGCTGCGGGTTATTTTTGTCAACTAACAGTGTGCAGGTTTTACCTTGTTTAAAACGGGTAAACATTTTTTCACGATATTCCACTAATACACTGTGCACCTGCCCATCAAAACGAAAACTCACTAGCATAGTTGGCTGATGCAACATTTCGGGTGCTGTTATTTGATTATTTGCCACGGCAGTTATTTGTTCTACCACACAAACCCGCCAGTGGCGTTTACTTACTTTACATTTTAACCAGCGTACAAATGGCAAAGTGCCAATTATTATAAATAAAACCCCCAACCACAACAGAGCCATACACCCACCTTTGTTTTTATTTTTATAGTTTACTAACAACATACGCAGCAATCAAACTGCCTAGCACTTAGATTAATATAGCGCATTGGCTTTATTAAATACATGCTCAGATTACAAAGTTTTACCGCAAGCAACTTGCAGTTAACCTGCCGCACAAGCACAATAGCCGCATAAAAGAGGAGATCATTATGACCACAATTGGTATTGGCACCCAAACCAAAGAACAAGCACTCGCTAGCTTAAGCAATATGACCAGCGATTTAACCCCTATTCAACCGGCAGAATATTTATCTCGTATAGCCAAAGCGCAAACGTATATGCAAAACAATGGCATTGATGCCATTTATTTAAATGCAGGTACTAACCTCGCCTATTTTACCGGTATGCGTTGGTATGCAAGTGAGCGTTTAGTTGGCGCAATTTTGCCTGCTAAAGGTGAAGTGCAATACATAGCTCCTTATTTTGAAATTGGCTCACTCAATGGTTTTAAAGTAATTGACGGGCCAATCCGTGGTTGGCAAGAGCATCAAAACCCATATCAGTTATTTGTTAATATATTAACGGAAATGGGTATTGCGGCTAATGGCACTATTGGTATTGACGAAAGCGCGCAGTTCTTTATTTTTGATGGTATTAATAAAGCGCAAACGGGCTTAAATTTAGTGAATGCTCAACCTGTTACAGCACATTGTAGAATGCATAAATCAGCCAATGAGCTGGCATTAATGCAACGCGCTATGGATATGACCTTAGTGGTTCACCAAGCTACGGCAAGCATGCTGCACGAGGGTATTAGTACCACTGAAGTTGAAGAGTTTATAAAGCTAGCGCATCAAAAAGTAGGCGCGCCGGGTAACTACTTTTGTATCGTGTTATTTGGGCTTGCAACGTCATTTCCGCATGGGGTAAAAGATCCGCAAATCCTCAAAAAAGGCGACATGGTACTTATTGATACTGGCTGTAAAGTACATGATTACTTATCTGATATTACCCGCACTTATGTGTTTGGTGAAGCAACTGATCGCCAACGTCAATTTTGGAATAATGAAAAAGCAGCACAAATTGCAGCTTTCAATGCAGCAAAAATTGGCGTGCCATGTGAAGACGTAGATACAGCTGCGCGCAGCTACTTAGCTGAGCAAGGTTTAGGCCCTGATTATCAAACACCTGGTTGCCCGCACCGTACAGGCCACGGCATTGGTTTAGATATTCACGAATGGCCTTATTTGGTAGGCGGTAATAAAACGCCACTAGCCGCTGGCATGTGTTTTAGTAACGAGCCAATGCTGGTTATACCGGATGAATTTGGGGTGCGCTTAGAAGATCATTTTTATATGACCGACAGTGGTGCAAAATGGTTTACCGAGCCTAGCCACAGTATTGACGACCCGTTTGGTTTACAAAAGTAATATAAGCTCTAATTAACTTATATTTGTTTATTTGGCTTAAACGACTATTTACTACTGCGCAGTGCACACCACGCGCAGTAGTTTATTTTGTGAGTTGACGTTTAACCAATCGCTGTTTGTTTTTTTGTACGTTAGCCAACCATACTAAGGGTAAAATAATTAACGATGCGCCAATTATTAAGCCAAGTGTAGGTACTTCGCCAAACCAAAATAACCCAACAACGACAGCTGCCACTAAGCCACTATATTCAGCGCTAGCAACTTGGCTCGATTCGATTTTGCTATAAACATACACGCAAATTCCCGCATAAATTAAAATAAACAGTGTAGAGCCAAACGCAGTAATAAGTGCGGCCCAATGCCATGGCTCGTTTTCCCACAGCGCCAAACCTAATCCCACAGGCATACCTACTAAATTGGTAAGTAACAAAGTTTGCATAATACTATGGTGTTTAGGTAACTTTCGTATTAGTACATTATTTATTGCCAGTGTAATTGCGACTACAAGTGCAAATATAGCCGCCCAATTAATGTCGGTAGGCTGAATAACAATAAGTACCCCTATAAAGCCAATAACAGCCACAGCTATGCTGCTTTTTGTTAGCTGTTCACGAAATATCATTACTGCTAAAGGCAGCATTAATAAAGGCGCTGCATAAAAAATAGCGTTAGCGGTTGCAAGCGGTAAAGCTTTTAGCGCAAACACCATAAATATAATACCAAATAACCATACATGTCCGCGTACCGCATGCCATTTTAAACCGGCAAATAAATGTTTTTTATTCGCCGACAAACAAAACGGGAGCAAAATTAATACTGCGGTAAGTTGGCGCATAAATACAAACTGAAACGTGGGGCTTTCTGCTGGTAAAGTTTTGATTATAGCATCAGAAAAAACCGCAATAATATTACCCACCACAAGTAATGTCATGCCTAAGCCAACCGATATTTTTTGCATTGTTACTCCGTGCCCGCAAATTAAAAACGCTAGCATAGAGCAATTCGTTTAATTATGTATAATGATTAAAATACTTTTAGTATGAGTTTAACTAATAATGAAATTACCCCCATTACGTGCTGTTCAGTGTTTTGAATCTGTAGCGCGATTAAATAGTTTTTCTAAAGCAGCAGAACATCTAAATGTGACGCAAAGTGCCGTGAGCCATCAGGTTAAATTACTAGAGCAATATTTAAACGAGCCGCTATTTAACCGCAGTGGTCGTAGCTTTTCGTTAACCGACGCGGGCAATCGTTACTATCAAGAAGTGAGTCATTCATTAACCAGTTTAGCCTCTGCCACACAAAAAATACGTTACGGCGAGCCTGGGCATCTTCGTTTAGCACTTTATAGCTCATTAGCTGTTAAGTGGTTAATACCGCGATTAGAAAGCTTTAAACATGACTCGCCAGATATCGACTTAACTTTAAATATGATTGTAGATGAGGCGGATTTTAGCGACCGTGTTGCCGATTGTTTTATTACCACAACGCCACCTAAAGGTGAGTTTGTCAGCTTATTTTTATTTGCAGAAAAGCTTTACCCTGCTTGTGGCAAAGGCATGTGGCAGCAATTAAAAAATCAATCGCTGCCCAATGAATTATGGAAGCACCCGCTGTTGTCGGTGCAGTATGATGAGTCAGAGCAACGTAGCACCAATGACTGGCAGCAATGGTGTAAAAGCGGCGGCTTTGAGCTACCTAAAAACGTAAGAGTTAATCACTTTAGTCACGTTATACTGGCCGCAGAAGCTGCGCGTTATAATTTAGGTATTACGCTTATTGATGCGTTTTTTATTGCCTCACAGCACGATAACCACTTAGTTAAGTTGCCACTGCATGGAGTTGAAACCGGCTGTAAATTTTATTTTGTATATAAAAAATCGCGAGCAAAACAAACCGATATTATTACCCTAAGCCGCTGGCTAAAAGCCCAGTGGGCCGAGGTTAAAAAATAAAATGAAAGTATTAAGTCATCATACTTCATGCCAGTTTATAGCTATAACTATTATTTGATTTTATACTATCTCTATTAATTTAAGCACAGTCTTTTTAAAGGATAATCATAACTCATGAGAAAACCGGCCCACTGGACCTTAAAAAGTATCGCTCTAGAATTAGGTGTGTCTAATGCTACGGTTTCTAATGCGTTTAATCGCCCTGATCAGCTATCGGCTAAACGCCGAGAAGATATTCTTGCAGCGTGTAAAACTTTGGGCTATTACGGGCCTAATAAGGCCGCGCAATCATTGCGTAATGGCACATTTAATATTGTCGCTTTAGTACTGCCCGATAGTGTGGAATACATGGTGTCGGACCCTGTAGCTAGTAGCTTTATGCGCGGTGTTACCTCAGTGCTTGAAAAAAACGGCATTAATGTTTTATTGTTTTCAGGTAATAGCGATACCCTTAATAACATAGTCGACTTTGTAGATGGCTTTATTTGTTATGGCCGCCCTCGTAATAACGCGTTAGTTGAGCAGTTAAAAACTGTGTCTAAACATGTAGTGACAATTGATTTTGATATTGCTCGCAATGCCTCTGTAAATATTAATAACGAGCAAGCAAGTTACGAAATAGCTAAACACGTACTGCATAATCAAAACGATAAAGTGGCTATATTAGGCCTTAGATTACTTGATGAAAACGTATTGTGCCGGGTGTATGAGCATCACGAATTTGAAACCGGACAATCTATTTCGCATCAACGTTTACGTGGTTATCAACGTGCTTTAAGCGAGGCAAATATTACGGTAGCTGACGATCGTATTTGGAACATTCCTGAAAGTAGCGAACGTTTTGCAATTATTGCTGCTAAAGAAGTTTTAAGTGCCTCCCCTCGTCCTAACGTTATAATTTGTATGAGTGATTTAATTGCCCTTGCCACAATGCGAGAAGCAATAAAACAAGGCATAAAAATAGGTAAAGAACTGCGTATTGTAGGCTTTGATGGTATTGATGAAGCAGCCCGGTTTGTACCTCGCCTCACCACCATTCATCAAAACAGCCAAGAAAAAGGCGTTATAGCCGCTGAATTATTTATTTCTAAAGAAGAAAAAACTCAGGAAGTCAGTTACGAATTAGAGATTGGTGCCAGTAGTTAGCTTACAAGCCTTGTAATTGTTTTATGTGTTAAAAAGCCAAGCTTAAGTAGCTTGGCTTTTGCTTTACATGGCGTTTGTAAATTACTTTTATAGCATTAAGCTAAAAATGAATTTAAGTTAATCGTTGTTTCTTCATCACCGTTTACCTGCGTAATCAGTGCATGGCGTAATTTAAAATCAACAGTAAGTGAAATAGTTTGCTCACCTAGTTGCCACGATAAACAACACATACTGCCTTCACCTTGCGCACTAAACTCACCTGCAAATGCAGGGTGTGAATTGCGAATTTTAATTAATTCAATTAAACCTTTTACTACAGGCTTATTTAAGGCTTTATCGATTATATTTGCATCTAAATATGGGCGGTTAATATCACGGCCAACATTTGTATTTGTCAGTAATTCCATATCGTTTTCGCAAGCAAATAGGCCGCCGTAATACACTTGTGGTACACCTGGTGCAAAAAATTGAATTGCACGCGACAGTAAGTAATCAAAGTCTTTAGCGCCTAATGCGTTGTAGTACGTACAGTTAACTTGATATAAGTCGACATTACTCGCCGCAGCGCCCGTAGCTTGGCGGCTTTGGTTGTTACTGTTGGCGTGCATTGTTTCGACTAGGTTATCAATCTGCTGTGCATTTAATAGCCCTGGTTTGTCGCCCATTGGACCTGCGTCAATAATGCCAATACCGTCATGTGTATCAAGTACAGTTAAGCAATTACGTGGCGAAATTTGTAACCATTTGAGCAGTGCATCTACATCGTTGTTAAATAAGCTGTGTAAAATAAGTGGTGGTAACGCAAAGTCGTAAACCATATTTACACGTTTTGCCACTTCTACCTGAGTTTGATAATGGCTATGTATTTCTGCAATGGTTTCCATGCCTAAATCGTTTGCTTGCTTAGATAAGTTATCTAGGTAACCAAATGTTTCATCAAGCATAAAGCAATTAGTGCCCGCTTGCTTAATGGCGTAGCCCGCCGCATCTAAACGAATAATATTTACATTGTTAGCCGAAAATTTAGTAAGTACGTTATTTAAATACGCAACACCGGCTTCTACTTTTACGTTTATATCGATTTGATTGTCGGTAAAAGTGGTCCAAAAATCATACATTTGGCCGTCGCCACAATGCATTGGCGTAAAACAGCTACCTGGGCGTGGGCGGTAAATTGCTTTTTGCTCAGCTTCGCTCATACCATTTGGAAATACATCTTCTTTGGTTAAAAATAAATCCCAAAATTCTGATTGCTTACCTTTAGCTAATACATCTTGAAACTGAAAAGACTGCGCCGATACATGGTTAACAATTAGGTCTGCCATTAAGTCGAGATCTTTACCTAATACTTGTATGTCTTCCCAAGTGCCTATTCTAGAATCAACTTCACTATGATCAATAGGGTCAAAGCCAGCATCGCTGCCATCAATAGGATTGTAAAATGGCAATAAGTGCACACCACCAAATACGCCTTTTAAAGGACCGTTTAAAAGTGTGGTTAGCGCGCCTATATTTTGGCCAGTGATTCGATCAGCATATGTGATCAATTGAACTTTATTCTTCATCATTGTGTGATTACCATGTTGAAACTTAATCGATTAAGATATATCTTTAACTAGCGAGTAAAAATTTACAAGTAATTTTTAATAATTTTACATACAAATTTCGTGGCTCACGTAATACTACAGTAAGCAACTGACTGACTTACGAAGTGTTAATAGAGAATTTAACGAGGAATAAACACATGACAAAATCACACACACACGTAAGCAGCGGCCCACTGCAACAAATACGCTGGCTTACATATATGATGTTTTTTATGTTTGCCATGACCTCTGACGCAGTCGGCATGATAATCCCCGAACTTATAAAGGACTTCGGTTTGAGCATGACTCAAGCTAGTGCATTTCATTACGCTCCCATGGCATTAATAGCCTTTAGTGGATTATTTTTAGGCTTTTTAGCTGACAGCCTTGGCCGTAAAAAAACCATTATGCTGGGTTTATTAATATTTTCTGCTAGTTGTTTTTTATTTGCATTTAGCACCAGTTTTACCTTCTTTTTAGTATTGCTTTGCTGCATAGGTCTGGCCATTGGTTTATTTAAAACCGGCGCACTGGCATTGCTTGGCGATATTTCACATAGTAACGACGACCATACTAAAACCATGAACAAGGTTGAGGGATTTTTTGGCATTGGCGCTATTGTAGGCCCTGCCCTAGTTGGTGTTTTATTAGTGCAAAACGTAAGTTGGACATACCTGTATATTACTGCGGGCGTAATGTGTTTAATACTTGCTTTATTAGCATGGCGCGCAGACTACCCTGACGTGGTTAAAACAACTGAAAAGCCTGCTTCGCTTGCCACTACCCTGAAAATGGTAAAAAACCCTTATGCACTTGGCTTTTCTTTAGCCATTGCACTGTATGTAGCGACTGAAGTGGCTATTTATGTATGGATGCCAACGCTATTAAAAGACTACACAGGCTCTTGGCCGCTCCTTGCCACTTATGCACTTACTATATTTTTTATACTACGTGCTGCAGGTCGCTTTATTGCCGTATGGTTACTAAACCGTTATAGCTGGCAAGGTGTTATGGCTTATTTAAGCTTAGGCATTGCGCTTTGTTATGTGGGTACACTTATTGGTGGTGTTGACTGGGCTGTAGGGTTACTACCTCTTTCAGGTTTATTTATGTCTATGGTTTATCCAACTTTAAACTCTAAAGGTATATCGTGTTTCCCTGCTGAGCGCCATGGAGCCGTAGCCGGCGTTATATTGTTTTTTACCGCATTATCGGCTGCTTTAGCTCCTTTATTTATGGGTATGATCAGCGATTACTTTGGCCATGTGCGCTATGGCTTTTACTTAGCAACAGGGTTTGCCGTGATTTTATTTGTAGCTATGTTGTTCAATTATTTACGCGACCCATCAATGAGTGCTTTACAAGAAAGTAACCCAACAGCTTAATAAACTTGTATTTCAATACAATAAAAACACCTTAAAAATCAAAATATGAATAATAAAAGAACAAATTAAACACAAAATGATTTGCTTATTGTAAAATATTTGTTATTTTTACTTAATCGATTAAGTAAAAATAACAAATCCTACTGGGATCAACACAACGAGGCGTTCACATGACAACACACAATACACCTTTATATTTAATCAGCGCTTTAGCACTTGCCGTAAGTCAAGGCGTTAACGCACAAGAAACAGACCAAGCAACACCTGAAGCATCACAAAACAAAGGTCTTGAAACAATAGTTGTAACCGGCGTACCACGTCGAACAACAATCATGGCTTCAAGCGTTTCAGTTAGTAGCGTATCACTTGAACAAGTTCAGGTGTCTACTCCTCGCTCAACAGCCGAGGCTTTTAGAATCATTCCTGGTATTCGTGCAGAATCGACAGGTGGCGAAGGTAATGCAAATATTGCTGTTCGTGGTTTACCTGTAGCATCAGGCGGTGCTAAATTTCTACAATTACAAGAAGATGGGTTACCTGTAATGCAATACGGTGACATCGCTTTTGGTAATTCTGATATTTTTATGCGATTAGATAATACGGTGCAAACAATTGAATCGATTCGTGGTGGCTCAGCATCTACTGCAGCAAGTAATGCACCTGGTGGCATTATTAACTTTATCTCTAAAAATGGCGAAAACGAATCTGGCAGTGTGTCTACAACACTAGGCTTAGATTACGACAGCGTTCGTACAGACTTTGAATACGGCACTTACTTAACCGATAGCGTGCGTTTTCATGTTGGTGGTTTTGTTCGACAAGGCGAAGGCCCGCGCGAAACAGGTTACACGTCTAATAAAGGTGGCCAAATTAAAGCTAACCTTACAAAAGATTTTGAAAATGGCTACGTTCGCCTTTATTACAAACACTTAGACGATAAGAGTGTTGGCTACCTTCCTATGCCAATGTACTCAAATGGTGACTCTATTGCTGGCTTTGATGCGCAGTCAGACACCCCTCACTCAGCGTTATTTACTAAAACAGTGCGCTTAAATGGTGAAAACCAAATTAGCAGCGGCGATATCCGTGATGGTATGAATCCAAAGGTTGACTCTGTTGGTTTTGAAGCTGTATTTGATTTAGATAACGATTGGCGTATTGAAAACCGTTTCCGTAAGTCATCAATTAGCGGTAACTTTAATTCACCTTTCACAGAACAAGTCGGTAGTGCAACATCAATAGCTGAAAGCATTGGTGGCGCAGGTGCAACCTTGAGTAATGCGAACACCGGTGAAGCGTTTAACGATGGTTTAGCAATGAAGATGGTGACATTTGATGTCACAATGAATGACTTCGGCTCTATAGTTAATGACTTTAAATTAACTAAATCGTTCGACGATGATACCAGCCTTACATTTGGTTACTATGCATCTACGCAAAACATTGCTATGTCGTGGTTATGGAATTCTTACGTAATGGAGCTCAAGGGTGACAATGCTGCATTATTAAATGTAACAGGTGCCGATGGCACTGAGTTATCTGAAAACGGTTTATACGCCTACAGTGCATTTGGTAACTGTTGTCAACGTGATTACGATACAGAATACGATACTCGCGCCCCTTACGTAGCATTTTCGACTAAGCTAGGTGATGTCAGTATTGATGCAAGTGCTCGCTACGATAGCGGTGAAGCTCGCGGAACATACGCAGGTGCAGTGACTTCAACAGTAGATATGAACCGCGACGGTGTGATCTCTGTGCCGGAACAAAATGTTGCTGGAATTGATACTGCAAACGCAAGCCCAGTAAACTATGACTGGAACTATTCGTCTTATTCAATTGGTGCTAATTACCAAATTGACCCAAGCCTTGCCACGTTTGCACGTATAAGTAAGGGCGGGCGAGCAAACGCCGACCGACTTTTATTTGGTAAAGTACGCGCCGACGGCTCTGTTGCAAAAGAAGACGCTGTTGATGAAGTGAACCAATTTGAGTTTGGTGTTAAAAAGCGCTTTGATTCATTATCAGTGTTTGCTACTGCGTTTTTTGCCGAAACTGAAGAGCAAAACTTTGAAGCAACATCACAAACATTTTTTGACCGTGAATACGAAGCAAAAGGGATCGAAATAGAATCTACTTACTTTATTGATGCATGGGATTTCCGTGGTAATTTAACCTGGACCGACGCAGAAATAGCCAAAGACGCACTTGCTCCTGAGGTAGTAGGTAATACACCGCGTCGTCAAGCTGATTTAATTTATTCATTAATGGCACGTTATAACTATGAGCAAGGCTCTGCTGGCCTTAGCTTTATTGGTACTACCGATGCATATGCACAAGATAATAACGACCTTAAACTTGACGGTTACACACAAGTAAATGGCTTTGTAAGTTATGACTTATCTGAAAACCTTAACATTGCCCTTAATGTAAATAACCTCTTCGATACAGTAGGTATTACAGAAGCCGAAGAAGGCTCAGTACCTGAAAACAACATTATTCGTGCCCGTGCTATTAACGGCCGCACAACGTCGGTAACTTTAAAATACGCTTTTAACTAAATGTGTGTATTGCGCTGCAGTGAGTAATCACTGTAGCGCCTTTTAAAGAATGAATAATTAACACCCTTCACGTTTTTTAGCCTAGCCTTGCTAGGCTTTTTAGGATATTCCAAATGACCAAACTTCTGTGCTTAGGCGAGCTATTAATTGATATGCTGCCACAAGATGCTAATAACTCTGCCTATTTACCTATACCAGGTGGCGCACCTGCCAATGTAGCTGTTGGCTATGCAAAACTCGGAGGTGAAGCTTCATTTTGTGGTGGTAGAGGGGACGATCATTTTGCCAATCAATTAAGTAATGCATTAGCGCAATACAATGTAAATACAGACTATTTATTTACCATTGCAGGCTCACAAACCGCTATGGTTATAGTAAGCCTTGATGAAACCGGCGAGCGTAGTTTTGGCTTTTATCGCCATAACACAGCCGATGTACTATTAACCCCGGCGCATTTAACGCATATAAATTGGCAAGAAATAAGCACACTACACTTTTGTTCAAACACATTAACCGAATCAGCAATTGCCAACACAACAGTTAAAGCGCTAGAACTTGCAAAAGCGAATAATAAGCTCGTCAGTTTTGATGTAAATTTACGCTACAGCTTGTGGGAAAACACAAGCGATATAGCAAGCAATGTAAAAGCTTGTTACACCTATTGTGACATAGTAAAACTCTCGCGTGATGAGCTTAATTTTTTAGCTCAGCATAGTGATACAACGAGCGATGATTACATTCAAACGCTATTAAATACCGGAGTAAAACTGGTGTTTTTAACCGATGGGCCAGAGCCTGCCAAGGTTTACCACAGCGCATTTACACTTAACGAATCTGCACCAAAAATAAACGCCGTAGATACAACAAGCGCAGGGGATGCATTTATAGCGGGGGTTTTATACTACTTAAATAACTTAGGAAGTGATTTACCACTAGCAGATAAACTAAATGATAAAGCGAGCGTAAAAGACGCCCTGCACTTTGCTCTTAAATGTGGTTCTAAAGCGTGTTTAGCAAAAGGGGCATTTCCGGCATTACCTGTACTGGCTGATGTACTTTAAATGATTAAAGCCCCATATTACGGGGCTTTAAATCAGAGTTATATCTGTTGCTTTATAAAGGTGACACCTTTAGGTATTTCATCTTGAGGTAACCGAGTAGAGTGCATTTGCGATAACAACCATTTATCGCCCACTTTTGATACAACAACGCTTTCTAACCAATAAATATCAATACTTCTTTCGGTGTTTTTAATATTGGCTTTATTCCAGTAATTAATAAAAGCAACATCTCCTTCTACACGCGAATTTATAACACTAAATTAATTTGTTCGTATGTAATCAGCGGGCTTAACAACATTTACAAAGTCATCAATAGTCCACACTTCTCCGTGCTCTAAAAGCAGGAATGAATCATCAACAGCCGCGCGCATTTTTGCGTGATCAAAGTTAGATACAGCTAAAAATAAATCGCTTACGGGCGTAAATATGGTGCTGTCTTTTGCATGTATCGATGTAGAAAATATCAGGAATGTAATAAAGGTAAGTACTTGTTTCATTGTTTTTATAATGTGTAGTTTGCTCAATAATAATTAGTGTATTTTAATACAGCAGTGTTAACAATTGAAATAAACCGAATGTAACTACCTAACAATGTTACCCATAGAGCAAAAAAGCACTCTAAAAGAGTGCTTTAATTTAAGTTTTCAATAAAGCTATTCATCTAGCCAATCTATGGCTGCGGTAGCATTTTCAAAGTATTGAACCTCACCCGATATGAACCAGTTACCTATTTTAGCCATTCGAGCTTGCCACTCTTTATTACCGTAAATAGCTACTTTTTTAAATTCTTTAGAGTGCTTAACACCTAACTTGAGGTCGTCCCACGCTGCGCGTAATTCCCAACCTTCAAGTTCGCTACCATCTATTAAGGCGTTTACAACTGGGTGCTTAACTTCGCCAAGAGCTGAATTTATCATTGGGGTAATTATTTTGTAGTCGTCGTGAGTAAGCGTACCAACGGCTTTAAGTTTTAAAAAAAACTCTCTTCCTGCACGTTCAAGACCAATCGATAAACCATGTGTTGTGTGTACCATTACTGCTCTCCTTAAATAGGCTGAGCGGTAAAAGTACACCTTCTAAAATTAATTAGTCCTGAACTAGATCAATAAACAATCTCAAATAAACGACTCAATCACGCATTTTGTACGCGAGATATCTGGTTTTCTACATCAGTTAAATGACCCGTTTTAAGCCATACTTTTGCACCATTACTTCCCGCTTTAACGTTAACGGAGCTATTAACAGGTACTCTTAACCAACTGTTTTTTACAAGGGTATCGGCTTGCTCATCAAATGAGCCTTCAAGTACTAGCAGCTCAGCTCCACCTTTTGCGCTTATAACCATGCAGGCGTTGGGCTTAAAGTGCAACAAGCTTACCTCTTCAAAGTCGTCTTTGTATAAAGGGGTTACGGCAACATTTTTAAAACTAGGATGCACCGTACTTTGCATCAAATTTGTTTGCAAACGCACGTGCGTTCGATCATCTGGTTGAAACTGCCATAACTTTACAAATATAACGCAGCCATTTTCAGACCCCGGCTTATGCTTTGATTGCGGTGGATTACGGATATAAGAACCTGCCGCAAAGTCACCATGCTCATCTTGAAATCCCCCTTCAAGCACAACAAACTCTTCACCGCCTGTATGTACATGCGGCGAAAACTCACTGCCAGGTGCATAACGAACAATGGTCGTTGCGCGAGCAACTTCGTCGCCCACTCTATCGAGCGCTCGCCTATCAACGCCCGCCATTGGCGATGCAACCCACGGGAGCGATTCGCTATGTACCACAACTCGTTTACTAAAATCGGCAGCTATTTTCATGTTTGGCTCCTAAGCGTAACTTCACTTAAATTTTAAATTAATAACCTAATTAAGCTGCAACACTTGGGCGTTTTGCTACTTTTTCTTGCCATGCAACTAAATGGGTAAGCTCATTTGGGATTACTATTTGTGCAAATCCAGCAAATACCAGCCCAGCATACAATGTAATATCAGCAATACTAAACTGCTCGCCGCCAACAAACGCCGATTGCGCTAGTACATCATTAAAATAGCTAAACCCTTGGCGCGCTTTTTCGCCTTGTTTTTCACCCCAAGCCACATTTTGATATATTTCAAGCTCAGGACCTAAGCCATCAGTTGCATGATGAAAGTAAGTTGCCACAGCGTCAAGCACCATAGATTCTGCACGCTTTTGCATCATGTTAATTACTGCACGCTCTTTTGCGGTTTCACCCATTAAAGATGTGCCTTCAAATGCGGTATCAATATACTCAGTAATAGCGGTACTTTCTGATATAAACGTGCCGTCATCTAGCTCTAATACGGGTACACCTGCTAATGGATTTTTAGCTAAAAAGGCTTTTGTTCTGTGTTCACCATTTAATAAATCAACAGGTACAAACTCAACATTTGAAGTGGCATTTTTTTCAGCTAAAGCGATACGAACGCGAAGTGGATTTGGAAAGTTTTCTACATCATAAATTTTCATAGCAATCTCTATCTTTATTGTTTAAAAGTGAGTCAAGGGCAGTGACCTACCTATTGATAGGTAATTTGTAATATTAAACTAAATTTAAGTCAACGTTTAAATTTTTCTGATTTATGGGATTTAACTTAATTCATAATAAAATTAGGGAGTTGCTTAAAAGTAAAAACACTTGTAAATAACTACCTACTGGTCGATAATTTTGCTGTACCAATTGCATTAAATAAGTGATCTATTGTTGCGCTAAGAAAATAGCGCAATAACAAGGCGAAAATCATGACATGCAGTTGTTCTGTATGAATAATTTTTAACGCAGTTAGTGAGTTATTTAATGCGATACAATGATCATGTTTTTAAAAAAACTGGTATTACTGCAGATAGGAAATATTAAAAATGAGTAAAAAAGAAGCTTTATTAAAAGCCGCTGAAAACAAGGTGCGACTTGGCGGGTACAGTAATTTTAGTTTTAGAGAGCTAGCCTGCGAAGTCGGCATTAAAAGCGCCAGTGTGCACTATCACTTTCCGACTAAGGCCGATTTAGGTGCAGAGCTTGCTCATCAATATACTGATTCTTTTTTAGCAGCTTTAGGCGAGCCAAACGAACTTAAAGCAAACGGTAAAAATCCTATTGATGTGTACACACAGCTTTTTAGACGTGCATTAGTAACCGATAAAAAAATGTGTTTATGTGGTTTACTAGGAGCCGAAAGCGATAGCCTTCCAGATAAAGTACGCCTTGAAGTAAAACGCTTTTTTAATCAAAACCTAACATGGCTTAGCGCTGCACACTTAACTAATGGTGAGCCTAACCCCGCTCAAGCAGCTATTCAAACAGTGAGCCTGCTTGAGGGCGCTATGATGATAAGCAAAACGCTCGACGATAATAGTTACTTTGAACTTGCAACTCAGTAATACCTAAATTTAGTACACAAAAAAAGCGAGCTATTGATAATCAATAGCTCGCTTTTTTAATGCTTGAAATAACTTATGTGATTATTAAACCGCTGTTGGTTTAACTTTATGCTTAGAGTGCACAATAGCTAAAACAATTAAGCCAATCACTGTTACTACAGCGCCAATAGGTTTACCTAAATCGCTTGATAAGTTAAGACCAATTGTCGCAGTGCCAATATAAGAAACCGTTACCGCTGTTGCTATAACAGCAGGAACACTGGCAATCCAATGGAATGTACCACGGTCAAACAAGTACTTAGTAGCAAGCCATAATACGCTTGTAGAAAGCAGCATGTTTGAAAATGCAAAGTAGCGCCAAATTAATGAGAAATCGAGCTTAGTCATAAAGTACGCTATAGCAAGTATAGGCACCGCCACTAATAAGCGATTACGTAAACTTTGTGGAATATTAAACGCATCAACAACTGTTAAACGTAGTGAGCGGAACGCTGTATCACCAGAAGTAATTGGGAATACGGCTACTGCAATAATTGCCATTATACCGCCAAATACGCCTAAGTAACTGTTAGCTACATGGTTAACAACTAAGCCTGGACCACCTTGGTCAAGCAATGCTTTTAAGCCCGCGTAACCATCTGGGAACGCTGCAATACCAGCAAGTGCCCATACACAACCTACAATACCTTCACACATCATAGCGCCGTAATAAACTGGACGTACGTATTTTTCGTTAGTTAAACAACGCGCAATAATAGGCGCTTGAGTAGAGTGAAAACCACTAATAGCACCACAGGTAATTGTTATAAATAACAGTGGCCATGTTGGTAGTCCATCTGGGTTTGGCTCTAAAAAGTCATGTGCGTGGTCAGCTTCAAAGTAAGCTAAAAAGTCACTTGGTACCGGTAAGTGCGGCGCATTAATAAGTAATGAAATAGCAATTGCCACTGTCATTACAATCATTAGCGCACCAAAAATTGGGTAAAACTTAGTGATAATTTTATCAATTGGTAGCAAGGTCGCTAAAAAGTAATACGCTAAAATGGCAAGTACCCAAAAGGTGTTGTTTGCCAGTATTGTACCTTCAAAAAAATCAAGGTTACTTAGCAAACCTGCAGGGCTCATAATAAATACTACACCTACAAAAAACAGTAGCATGGCAGTAAATACAAGCATAAAGCCTTTAAATACGACGTTGTAATAATGGCCTGCGATCTCTGGTAGGCTTTTACCGTCTTCTTTTATACTCATTACACCTGAGAAGAAGTCGTGTACAGCGCCACCTAAAACATTACCAAGTACAATCCATACTAGTGCAACGGGTCCGTATAAAGCACCTAAAATTGGGCCAAATATTGGGCCTACGCCAGCAATGTTTAAAAACTGAATTAAAAATGCTCGTACAGGGTGAATAGCTACGTAATCAACACCTTCGCTAAAGCGTTTTTGTGGTGTGTCAGCAGTTGAATCCAAACCGGCTTGTTTTTCAACAAATGGGCTGTAAAACTTATAGCCCAGTATTAAAATAGTGAGGCAGATAAAAAAGATGATCATAAAGCACGTTTCTCTTTTTGTATTTTAGTTATAGAGCGCATTGTGTGTCGCCCCGCCTTTTCAATCCGTGAATAATCGACGAACGATAACAAAGCTTTAACCCTCAAACAATAAGACGTTTAGCTAATACAATAATCAATATAAGCCACTATTTACGCAACCTGCGCACTTAACACTCACTTATCGCCTGCGTCTTATTTTAGGCACAAAAAAAGCGGTTAAACTTTTACGTATAACCGCTTTCACACACAATGTTTTTTAAAGTGGGTTCATAAACTCACTAATTTGTTGATGCGTTAAAGTAGGTGTTGCACCAGAACTTTCGGCGACCATTGCTCCAACGGCACATGCAAAGTCAACGGCATATTGCGCGTCGTCGTTGCTACAAAGCTGATAAATTAACGAACCTAAAAACGAATCCCCTGCGCCAACAGTGTCAATTACGCTAATTAAATAACCTGAATTATAAAAATTTTCGCCTTTGATTGTTAATAAAGCACCGTGGCTGCCTTTGGTTACACATAAGTAATCGGTATTTGTTTGCTGTGCTATAAACGCTAAATTTTGTTCAAGCGAATGAAACTTACAACCCATCGCTTTTGCAATTTCGTATAGCTCTTCATCGTTTAACTTAATAAAGTCTGCTTTATTCATTAAATCTACAAGTGTTTCTAGCTTGTAATGCGGTGCACGTAGATTTACGTCAAATACCTTAAAGTTTGCTACATCAACTAGTTGATTTAACGTTGCTAAAGACGCTTCGCTTCGCCCAATTAGGCTGCCAAATACAAATACATCGCTACTTTTAACTTTACTAAGTAACTCATCGGTAAGCGCTATATTATCCCACGCAGTATCTGCCACTATTTCATAACTTGCAGAGCCACCACTGTCGAGCGTTACCTCAACCGTGCTAGTTTTTTTGTCACTATTAATAGCAATGTATTCGCAGCTTACGCCTTTGCTAGTAATTTCGCCTAGTAACTCAGCGCCTAACTCGTCGTTACCAACAGCGCTGATCATGTCGGCTTTAATGCCAAGTGAGTTAATACGCACACACATATTAAGTGGCGCGCCACCTAAGCGTTTACCTGAATCAAAACAATCCCACAGTACTTCGCCAAAACAGCTAACACTTACGTTTTCGCCTGATTTAAGATTAATTAAAATGCTCATAATTAGTTACTCTTTTGATCAAGTACAGCCTGCATAATGGCTTTAATTTTACTATTAGGTGCATACAACGCAGCAACCGACTTTTTATACTCAGCAGTAAACGTTTCGTTATGCTCAAGCTTACCAAACAAGCTCGTTAACTTTAAAAATGCAATCGGGCTAGTTTGAGTCTCTTGCGCGTAAGAATTAAGCTCTTTGTGCATCGCATCTTGAATTTCAAGTTGCTCGCCGTTTTCACTTAAACCTTTATCGCTGTATAAACACCAAGTAGCAATAACAAGCGTTGCCAGTGAAACATCTCGACCTTGTACTAGGTTTTCGTTAATTGTGGCAATTAAAAACTTAGGCAGTTTAGCTGAGCTTTCACTACAGATACGCGCTAGGCTGTCTTTAATATTAGGATTAGCAAAACGCTCTATTAACGTATCTTTGTAACTTTCAAGGTCAATGCCTTCAAGTGGTTCAAGATTTGGCGTTACTTCTTTATCCATAAAAGCACGTAGGTATGTGGCAAATAATTCATCCGATACCGTTTCGTCAATAGTGCCGTAGCCATGGATTGAACCTAATAAACCAAGTACAGAATGCCCTGCATTAAGTAAACGTATTTTCATGGTTTCATAAGGCGTTACATCAGTAACAAACTGAGCACCAACAACATCCCAATTTGGACGAGAGTCACTAAATGTGTCCTCTATTACCCATTGTGTAAACGACTCACAGGTAATTGGCCACTCGTCGCTAACACCATATGCATCAACCACGTAATCAATATCACTCTTTTTAGATACCGGAGTAATACGGTCAACCATCGCATTTGGAAACGATACGTTTTGCTCAATCCACTCACTTAGGTCTTTGTCTTGCTCTGTAGCAAAGGCTAAAAGCATTTTGCGTGTTACGTTACCGTTGTGCTGAATGTTATCGCACGACTGCACTGTAAACGCGCCTAGGCCTTGCTCTTTACGCAGTTTTAACGCAGCAGTAATGTAACCAAACGCTGTAATTGGGTCGTTCGGGTTATTAATGTCGTTAATAATATCTGGATTACTGGTGTCAAACTCGCCCGTTGCAGGGTTAAAGTTGTAGCCGCCTTCGGTAATAGTAAGCGACACAATTTTAGTATCGCTGTGCGCTAACTTATTAATTACCGCTTGTTTGTCCTCTGGAGCAAACAAAAAGTCGATCATTGAGCCAATTACTTTGTTATCTATTTTACCGTCTGGGTGTCTAACAGTAAGCGTATAAAGGTAATCTTGCTGCTTTAAAATATCACGCAGACCACGGTTACCCTCTAAAAGGCCAACACCACATATACCCCATTGCTCAGAGCCCGGAGTTTTTAAAAGCTCGTTAACATACACTGCTTGGTGAGCACGATGAAAACCGCCCACACCAATATGTACAATACCGGCTTTAACTGCGCTACGGTCGTAGGTTGGTGTATCAACATGGCTTGGTAATTGAGCCAAGCTCTGTTGGTTTAGCCCTGTAACTAGAGCGTCAGTGTGTTGATGTTGCGTCATGGTGCGACCTTACTAAACAAAAATAAAATATAAATTACGATACTGTATTACGATAAGTAATTACGATGCTGTATTGAGTACTTTATGGCGCTTTAATGACCAGTACGCAGTAACAAAATAAATAACAGTACAAATAAAACAGGCTATTTCGAATTGCGATTTATTAGCGCTGTACATACTCATAGTTTCACTGAAAAACATCACTTGGCTGGCAAATATAAAAATAATAACCAGTGAAACCGTAGAAACCGCGTTAAGTACTTTTGTAAATACAGAGCTGTCAATTACAGGCTTTGGAATGTCTTTAGCCTCAGCTGCTTGATATTCTTTAATATCACGTTGCTCTTGCTTTTCTGCTGCAATTTCTTGTGTGTAATCGTCACCAGCGCCGTATTTTTTAGCTAAAAGCGTGTAAACAACAATGGTGAAAATCCATGTAGGAATAAACAAGTAGTAAAACGACATTACATCAATTGCGTTTAAGCCAAAGCCAAACACAAGTGCTAACGCCCAAGATGCTATAGCCGGTACGCTGCGGGTAATATTTTTATATTTAGCCCAGTAACGTGTTAGGCCAATTTTAGGAAATAACACATGCTCAGCAAACACAATGCCGCCTACTGGTACAACTAATAAGCCTGCGTAAGTAAGTAGCGGAAGCATTTGAGAAAATACAAACGGGAAACATGCAATAATTACGGTTACAACACCTACAATAGCGGTTGTGCGTTCACGTGATTGATTAACAAATATAGATTGTGCTGCAAGGCCTGCACGGTAAAGGTTTGCGTTAGCTGTAGTCCAACCGGCAATAATTACAATAACAAAACCAGTCCAACCTAATGCATGGTATGCAACATCGCCCGGATCAAGTGATGAAATAGTTGTTTTAAGTAATACCGCAACACCTGCGCCCATAATACCGGCAGAGATCCACGCTAAGTAATGACCAAAAAACATGCCCACACCAGAAAACAAACCATAGCTTTTGCGTTTAGCAAATCTAAAAATAGCCATGTCGATTAAACCAAAGTGAGTTATTGAGTTAGCAGCCCATGCAAAGCCAATCACTTCTAATAGGCCAATGCCCTTTTCACCATCGGCATTGGTGCCCGTCCATATGGAGGAGTCGCCTATGGTCATAAAGTCGCTAAAGCTAGTTAAAGAGGTAGAACCTAATACGTGATTTGAAAGCTCAGGAAATAACGCGAACGAGCCTGCAATAAATATAACAAATAGCCACGGCGCACACAGCTTTGAAAAGTCAGCAACCGTAGAAAAGCCATACATCGCAACAAATACAACAATAGAGCCAACAGCTAAAACAATGGCTACAAACCAAAAGCTATTTGGATACCAATCAAGTTGCGCAGGTATATCAAACAAAAACCGCACGGCGGTGGAGGATACCGTGATCATAGCGGCCGATATAATACTAAAAATAACCACGTTAGCCCAGTTATAGAGCTTGGTCATTGAGTTACCAGCGATTTTGTTTAAGTAGTTATATAAACTTAAGCGGGTTTCTACTGCAATGGGTGCAGTAATCAGCCACCAAGAACACATTGCTAACAGGTTACCTATTAATAAACCAAGTAGAATATCGATGGTTGAAGCGCCTAATGCAACAAACGTTGCACCAATAACAAATTCAGTAGCCGCAACATGTTCGCCGGCGTATAGCCCTGCAAAATGCTTCCAGCCGTGAAGCTTATTATTAGCAACAGGAAGTTGCTCTTCGTTTACATCTTTAAATGTTTGTGTGTGTGGACTCGTTGCCATGGTATTTCCTATTGTTAACAGCAAAGCATTTGATACCAATCTGCATAACTATTTGAATAATTTAACGAGTTAAATAAACCCCCATATTCAAGCAGATTGGTATAGTACCTAAATACTTTGCCTTTTATAATTTGGCTTATAAACGCATGATGTTTTGCCATGTTTTGTTTTATTTTTAGTAAAGCAAAACCATCTACATTTATATTTTGCGTTTGCTTGCCTGTCAGTGTGTAAGGCGAACAAATCACGTTAAAAACTTTGTTTATTTAAAAAGCTGCGTGTTTACTGCTTTTTAAGTGCAGGGTATGCACTAAAAAAATCTTGCCAATGCGTTAAATGATCAACATTTGGGTAAGCACTGTGTACATGATTAACAGAGCCTTGCATATGTTGCCCACCGCTGTAATGCAGTACTTGCATATTGGCGTCAATTCCTGCATTTACGCCTGCTTTACTGTCTTCAATTACTAAGCAATGCTCTGGCTTTACACCCATTCGCTTAGCTGCATGTAAAAATAAATCAGGCGCTGGTTTACCACGCTTAACTTCGCTGCTGGTAAAAACCGTATCGCTAAAGTACTTACTTAAACTCACTACGCTCAACGCTTTTGCGGTGCGTGCTGGGCTGCTGCTAGTAGCTATACAAATAGGCACAGCTAAATTGTTAAGTACGTCTTCTATATCATCAGTCGTGGTTAGTCCGGTTTCAAATTCGTTTAATAGTGCCTCGCGGTAGTCACCTTCAAAGCTTTCAGGAAGAGTGACATTAAATGCATCCGCTATTTTTTGGCTTACTGTTTTAAAGTTGCAGCCTAAAAAGTGTTGCTGTACATAAGCGCGGTCAATCTCAACGCCTTTTTCAACAAGCATATTAATGAGTACGTGTGCGCTTAAAATTTCGCTATCAATAACAACGCCATCACAATCAAATATCACTAGCTCAATATTAGTATTCATCTTGTCACCTTATTCAAACTGTTTGATTTAGCTAATTTAAGCATAACGAGTTAAGCGCGATTAATATTGTGCAACTTTTTAGCACAACCCAACAATGGGCATAAGCCCATATACTGAGCATATTCCCTTTATTGTGCGAATATGTCAACACACTGTAAGTATAAAACGCACCAGCTTGGTGAAAATACCGCCAGATAAAACTAAAAACCCTTGTATTTAATAAATTTTATAAATTTTATAAATTTTATAAATTTTATAAAAGCATATTGTGACTAAGGTCGTAGTAAAAAAATTACATTAATGTAAAAAGTGTATCTGCAAATTCATTTCATCTGTTTTACAAATCACATCAATCTAATTAATCAGTTTTACCGAAGTTAATAAAGTTAATACTATCGTTAACAGATTAACAGCCTGCACCACTGCCGGCACTTTTAAATAGATGAGGTCGACAATGAATACTCAAATAAACAAAACAAAATTAACACTAACTGCACTGGCACTTGCAATGGCATTACCGGCAAGCGCAGCAACAGCTCTTACTAAAGATAACGGCGCAGCTGTTGGCGACAACCAAAATTCAATTACTGCTGGCGAACGCGGCAGTGTGTTATTAGAAGACGTACAACTAATTCAAAAACTACAACGCTTTGCACGTGAACGTATTCCTGAGCGTGTGGTACATGCGCGTGGTACGGGTGCTCATGGTGTATTTGTGGCATCAAAAAGTTTAGATGATTTAACCATGGCAGCACCTTTTACCGAGGCCGGTAAAGAAACTGGCGTTTTTGTACGTTTTTCATCGGTAATTCATTCAAAAGGTAGCCCAGAAACACTGCGCGACCCACGTGGCTTTGCGATTAAATTTTACACCGATCAAGGTAACTGGGATTTAGTGGGCCTTAACTTACCGGTGTTTTTTATTCGTGATGCAATTAAATTTCCAGATATGATCCATTCATTAAAGCCATCACCTGTAGATAACATTCAAGATCCTAACCGTGTTTTTGACTTTTTTTCATACGAACCAGGCTCTACTCACATGTTAACGTGGGTTTATAGCGACTACGGCACACCAGCAAGCTTACGTAAAATGGATGGTTGGGGTGTACACTCTTATAAAATGATCAATAAATCGGGCGATGTTAAGTACGTTAAATTTCATTGGGTAAGTAAACAAGGCATTGAGAATTTAAATGCAAAAGAAGTCGCTGAAGTTCAAGGCCAAGACTTTCAACATTTAACGCGTGATTTATACAGCGAAGTAAATAAAGGTAACTTCCCAGAATGGGATCTATACATTAAAACGCTTGATCCGTCGCAGCTTGACGACTTTGATTACAACCCATTAGATGCAACAAAAATGTGGTTAGGTGTAAAAGAAGTGAAGGCAGGTACATTAACGCTTAATCGCATGCCAACTAACTTTTTTCAGTCAACAGAACAAGTAGCAATGGCACCGTCTAACATTATTGCGGGTATTGAACCCTCAGAAGATAAGTTATTACAAGGGCGTGTATTTTCATACGCAGATACGCAAATGTATCGCCTTGGTGCTAACCATCAACAGTTGCCAATTAACCGTGCAAAAGTTGAAGTGGTTAACTACAACCAAGACGGCGCAATGAACTATGGTAATACTCAAAGCAACGTAAACTATCAACCAAGCCAAGAAAACGTAGCTGAAAACCCAATTGCCCGTAGAAGTAATACAGAGCTTAAAGGTTTTGTACAACAAGCCGCTATTAAAAAGCAGCAAAACTTTGCGCAAGCAGGTGTTTTATACCGTGGTTTTAGCAAGCAAGAACGTACAAACCTAATTAATAACCTAGCAGGCGATTTACGCAAAGTGCAAAACAGCAGTGTTAAACACAAAATGCTTAGTCACTTTTACAAAGCTGATAGCGAGTACGGTACACGCTTAACTAAAGCTGTAAACGGCGATATTAAAATGGTTAAACAACTAGCCGCTAACTTATAAGCAACTAGTTAAAAGCAATTAGTCCCAACTAAATAGCTATTTAAACCACAACCATGAGGAAGGAATAAACCCCTTCCTCTTTTATAAGAGACAATTGTTATGCGTAATTTATTAATTATAGTCGCTCTACTGCTAAGCTTTACCAGTAGCGTTTACGCTCAAAATACATCAGATACACAAACACCCAGTACGCAATCTGAAACCCAACATTCTGCAAAAACACAATACGAGAGTTTATTTGCTTATTACTTTGCCGCAGCACGTACAAACGACACCGCTGTAATAGAGCAATTTGTAGATGCTGGTATTCCTATCGACAGCTACAACAATAAAGGCTACACCGCGTTAATGATTGCTACTTACCATGGTAATAAAAACACGGTCAACACACTTTTACACTTAGGCGCTAATGCCTGTCTAGAAGATAACCGTGGCAACACAGCGCTAATGGCCGCTATTTTTAGAGGTGAATTTAGTATAGCTAAAACACTCGTATCACTTGATTGCGACAACGCGCATCAAAACAAAGCCGGTCAAACAGCCGAGCAATTTGCACAAACATTTGGTCAACAAAAAGTTATAGAGTTACTAGCGCAGGTAAATAATGCAAAATAATCTGCACGCAACAAAAAGCCCTAAAATAATAGGGCTACTTTGTTTATTAAAATTTACTGCTTAATTTTAATAGTCATCCTCATTATTTAATTAATGCACGTTAAAAACGATACGTTACTGAAGCACCTAACGTTTGAGGATTCACTACCGCAACATAACCTGTTGGGTAGGGACCACTTGCAGGTTCAACTGACGTAAATGCTTCTTCATCTAATGCATTATTAATAAAAGCACTCACCAACCAATGATCGCTGTTATAGCTTATTGTTGCACGCGTAATTGTATAACCTCCGGCAACACGCTCTTCTGTATTAGTTAAATCTCCATAGTAATCGTCTACATAATTAGCGCTCACATTTAACTTTAAGCTATCTGTAAACCAATGCGATAACCCTAAACTTGCAGTTAGCTCTGGTGCTGAGTTTAATTCGTTACCTACTGCATCTGAATAAGTCGCTGATTCATCTATTTTAGTTTTTAACAAACCTAGCCCTGCATGTAACTGCCATTGATCATCTAACATGCTATATGCTTCAAGCTCTAAGCCATAGCTATGTGCATCGTCAATATTAGTGATTTTTCGACTTGAGCTTAAGGCTTGATAACCATTAAAGTTATTGTAAAAAATATTAGCACTAATATTTAAATCACCATTATTTAGTACGCTACGCGAGCCTACTTCATAGGTATTTACTGATTCTTGCTCGTAGTAATAATATTCTTGTGCAGCAAAATCTAAGGCACCACCACCAGCGTTATAACCACGGCGAGCACTTGCCGATAAGGTAGTGTTGTCAGTTACTTTATATTGAACAGCTACCGTAGGTAGTTTTATCGTATTAGAATTATCTAATTGCTCAACTAATCTGCTGCCACCAAAAGCCATATCAAAATTACGAAGTTGTTCTTCACACTCAACTCGCAGCCCCGCTGTTAACGTAAGCTCATTTGTTAACTCAAAGCTTGTTTCGCCATAAATTGCTTTAGAGTCACTACTATCGTCACCAAAATAATTGGTTGCACCAACGCTTTTAAAGTCTTGTTCACGGTCAAAATAAGCAATACCTACAAAGCCCGAATAAAAATCACTATTTAAGCCAAAGTTTAATTTACTATCAATTGTGATATTTTTTTCATCCATAGAAATATCAGACTCCGCACTGGCAAGTGCCTCATATGCTTCAAAGCCCCATTCATAATCCATATATGCGAGTAGTATATCGAACGAAAAGTTATCATTTATTTTATAATCAATATTTACCTGAGTCGTGTCTGACTGGGTATCCATATCGCGCTGAAATAAAGGCACATAATCAAACGGTTCATCACCTTCAAAGTACTTACGACCTGTATTACCCTCTTCACTGTAGGTAGAGTAAGTTAGCTGTACAGCTAAATCTGTTGTTGGGGTATACAGTAATTTTGCACGCGTACTACTGGTATTAAGCTGATTTAAGTTTTTATCTGTTGGATTGGTTTCATGTATCGTTGGGTTGCTAAAGGTTTCACCATATACATATTGAGTAGACAAACGAAATGCTAGTACATCTTCAATCAAAGCCCCCGAAACAACAGCGGCTGTATCAAGGTAACTATCTTGATTTCTATACCCAACGCGTACAGCACCTTCAAAATCTTGTGTTGGTGCTTTGGTTGTCATATAAACTGCACCACCAATGCTATTACGACCATTGCTAGTTGACTGCGGTCCACGGTATACCGCTATTTGATCTATATCCCACAAACCTGTATCACCGGTTAAATCAGCTACAAATGGCTGACTTACACCATCAACAAGCGTTGATACTCTTGCTTTAGAGCCTCCACTAAATGAGTTAAAACCTGTTGCACCACCATTACCCGACACACCGCGCATATCTGGCACGGCTCCAGTAAGTACCACTACATTTGCCATTTCTGCCAAAGCTTCTGAAACCGAACCTAGTTGTCCATTTTCTAATAGTGACTTATCTACCACTGCAACCGATGTAATCGTATCTTTGAGTGACCTTTCGATTTTTTCGCCTGTTACAATAATTGTATCTATTGATTCTCGACTTGTTTCATCAGCAAATGCATTGCTTTGAGCCAATAACAAAGAGCTTGTAATCAGTAGTGAAAGTTTATTAAGCTTAAATGAAGCTACCACAGTTATTTCCTTTTATGGATAGTTGTTTTATTTTTCGGAAAAATAGCACAAACATACACTTGTTGCAATTGAGTTTAATTATCATTTAGAATAGCAATATCATTAACAAGTATTTTAATTTATGTTGCAACTTACCCTTTCTCTTATTTTATTTACTGCTACATCCCTGTTTTATCTTAGTAACCGCCACCAACGGCTACTAAGCAAACCCATTAATAAAAGTTGGCGCAAGCTCGCATTTATCCTTTTTGTTATTGCAATACCATTAGCCTTATATGCTTTTTCTAATGCGGCAGCCGTATTTTTTATCATTTTAATGATAATGCTCGCTTTAATAATAATTCCGCTCGTAAGCCTGATTAAACACAAGGAAGTAAAATAATGTCATCTGCACAAAGGCAAAAAATAAAACCAACTTGGCTTGGTAAAAGTTTGGCTGGTTGTTTTTTAGGGCTAGCGCTAGCGTTTATTCTCGTTGCTTTTTTTGCATGGTACGGAGCGGGAGGCATAGATGCGCCCGACAAAGTGCAATTTAATATGTGGATGATACCCATTTTATGGTTAACTATTTTTAGCTTCACCTACCTGTTTAGTTCAGCAAAAAATGCTTGGCTGACACTTGGGGGCTTAAATATAACGCTATATAGTTTATTTATAATTTTAAGGAATTGGCTATGAGAGTAAGAGCCGATATTTTGCGTACCTACCAAGGCGTGCATACATGGACAGGAATAATTGCAGGTTTAGTACTTTTTATAGGTTTTTATGCTGGTAGTTTAACCATGTTTAAACACGAATTAGCACAGTGGGCAAACCCCGCCAGTGCACCAGTGACTAAACCACAAACTAACAATCACCAAACATTAGTTGATCAAGCAATAGCTAAGTACCCTGAGCAAATGGGTAATGGTTTTTCTCTCGATTTATTAACAAATCAAGCGCCACTATCTTGGTATAGCCAAGGTAAAGAACGCGGAATGAAACTTGATAATCAATTACAGGTACTCTATCTAAACCAACAAAATAATCTTGTAATACAGCAACAAAGTGAGAATAAACTTGCAGATTTAATAGATTACTTACATCGAACCGCAGGGTTTGCAGGCGAAATTGGGCACGACCAATCAGGCGTATATATACTCGGTATAGCATCTGCGCTGTACTTTTTAGCATTGGTATCTGGCGTAATTATTTTACTACCCACGCTTGTAAAAACCTTTTTTGCGATTCGAAAAGAAAAAGGTGCCAGTCGCTTTTGGCTCGATAGTCATAATTTAGTTGGAATCGCCAGTTTGCCTTTTCATTTAATTATAGCGTTTACTGTGGTGGTATTTGCATTTCATGATCTAATTTATGATGGTCTATCAGCATTTTATGGCGATAAATCCTTTTTTCAACGACCTGCCCCAGCAGCACATAATTATCATATTGCAAACTTACCAAGCATAAATAAACAGCTCCTAGCGGCAAAAAACTACGCTCCAGGTTATGAGCCAATTCATATTTCATTTAGTCGTTTAAATACAAACAGTCCGACAGCAACATTAAAAATGAGTAATAACAGCGCTGTCGTTCGCGGACCTGATACCGACTACTTATTCTTACACCCCTATACATTAGAAGTACTTAACTCAAGCTATCCGCAAGGAGATGATGGTGTTTGGGGTAATATAGTAGGAAGTTTCTTTTCACTTCACTTTGGTACTTATGGAGGTGAATGGGGACGTTGGGGGTATTTTGTTATGGGACTACTTGGCGCATTCTTATTTTACTCTGGTAACTTATTATGGCTAGACAAGCGCTTTAAACAAGATGCCAACAAACGAAGTACACGATTTATGGCAAATTTAACAATTGGTGTTTGCTTAGGGTCAATGATTGCAGTGGTTGCCACTTTATTACAAGCTAAATGGACTAACCAATATATGGGTAACGCAAATTACAGCTATCTCTATAGTTACTATTTGGTATTTTTTGCCTTTGTTGCTTATACCTTTTTTAAAGGAACTCACCACGCTAGCTATTGGGGCTTAATGGGTATTACACTTTTATCTGCTGGAATGGGGGTTTCAACACTTATACAGGCTTTATTAGCTGATGATTTTTTAAAATATTATCAAAGCGGTTTTGTTGATATTAGCGCTGCAGTATTTGCATTAATATTTTATTATTGTGCAAAAAAAGTTAGAAATAAATCAGTAAGCTATGCCGTTATACCTGCAAAATTATAAAGAAAAACTTAATGAGGCGTATTGCACGCCTCATTAAAGTTATAAATTTAGATTTAAAATATAAAAACATTAACTAACGTAGATTAGTTTACTGTGCGTTTAGGCTTTTCTCGCGTTACAAAGTAGCAAATTAGCGAGCCCACTGTTACCAGTACAACCCCTTGCCAAAACGAAGCACTCAGCGTAATAGATAAATACAACGCCGAAATAATAGTAGAAAACACCGGTGTAAAGTACGAAAGCGTTCCCAAAAGCATTAAGTTACCGCCAATAATAGCTTGATTCCACAGTGCATAACCGCTCCCCACGACTACACCAGCTAATAGCAACGTTATGCTTGAGCTGAGCGAAAACGTTAATGGCGCTTCATTACTAAAACCATATTGCGCCCACAAACTCATTGCCGTAACAGTAAAAAATAGCGTAATAGCATTTTTACCATTACTCAGTTTTTGCGTTACTACGCAATAAATAGCCCATATAAACGCAGCAGCTAATGCCATTAGATAAGTAGCAGGATTATCTGCAAAGTTAGTAACAAGCGTATCGAGAGACATTTCTTGATCGCCCGTAATACACCAAGCAACGCCTAAAAAAGCAATAATCATACTTGGGTAAACCCAGTAACTTACTTTTTTACGACCAATAATAATAGAGAGTAATATTGTTAGCGTGGGCCATAAATAATTAATAACCGCCATTTCCATCGCCTGATGACGACTATTTGCCATACCAATAGAAAGTGCCAAACAAATTTCGTAAGCTACAAATAATAAAGTACCTACTACCAAGTAACGTTTTGAAAAACCACTAAACTTGGGTGCTCCCATAACCAAAATTAAAAATATTGCACTGACAGAATACATAGCCGCAGCACCACCAATGGGGCTAAACAACTCAGAAATATCCCGTAGTAGTGCCACTAAGCAGCTCCACAGTAATATTGCAGCGACTCCATACAGTGTATATTTATTTTTGCTTATAAAATCCATTTGCCAATCTAAAAGTACTACTCGTAAATTTGAAACTAAACTAACAGTAATTATTTAATTAAACAATAAGGGTCTGTTGATCTTTCAAGGTTAAATTTGCAGCAGTCTGTTTGGTATTTAGGCAAGGCAGAGCCTATATAGTGTGGTTATTCCCCATTAATGGGCGATAACGTAGCATTAATGCCAAACAGGCGCTGCCCAAAGGGTTCTTCCTAGGGGCTATTTACTCTTTGTTGCCTACATGGATGTAGGTAAGGGGCGTGAGCAGGACGCGGAAGCTTTGCTCGGTTCTTACTTAGCCCACTAGGTTACAAACCTCGCGCCGCGATTAAATAGCCCCTAGTTTGAACAAATTTTAATCCGCAAAGATCAACAGACCCTAAAGTTAATAGCTTAAACCTCTCGCCTGTTTTTAACATTCATCCTTTTTAGTAATTGACCTTTTGGTCAGTAAAGCTACAATCAATCAATACGTTAAACACGCAAACTCTATAATGACCACACAAATAAAACCAAATAAAAAAGAAGTTACGCGCGAGAAAAATCAAAAACTAATTTTAGATGCCGCCGAGCAATTGTTTTCGCAATTAGGTTACGACGGAGCAAGTATGAGCATGGTTGCTAAAGAAGCGCAGGTGCCAAAAGCTAATATTTTGTATTACTTTAAAAGTAAGGATGGTCTGTACGAGTCTGTGATCGACCGCATAATAGCTAATTGGAACTTGGGGCTTGATAACGTCACAATTAACGACGATCCAGCCATCGTGCTTTATAACTATATTAAAAGCAAAGTAATACTGGCCGTAAATCAGCCAATGCAATCTCGCTTATTTGCCAGTGAAATACTGCGCGGTGCCCCTTATTTACAAAACTACTTTAGAACCAATACCCGCCCTTGGGTTAAACAAAAGGTTGATGTACTTCAAGCATGGATGGACGCAGATAAAATGGATAAGGTTGACCCCTACCATTTGCTCTTTACTATTTGGTCTACCACGCAATATTACGCCGACTTTCAGGCTGAGGTTTTACTTGTAATGAACAAATTAGAGTACGACGAAACCGATGTGGCACAAATTACGCAGTCAATTGCCCACATAATTTTAAAAGGTATTGGTCTTAAAATACCTGAGCAAAGTGAGACTTAACCGATGACATCCTTTACTACACCCGATTTGTTTGACGATCATCGCGATAAAGTACAAGTAGCAGACAGCGGCCTTTATCACTTTGGTAAAAAAACCACGTTTTATGGCAAAGTAGTTACCGTTACCTGCCCAGAAGACAACTCTTTTGCCGCCGATATATTGCATGAAAATGGTGAAGGTAAAGTATTAGTTATAAACGGGTTTGCGAGCAAACGCTTTGCGTTTATAGGCGATATTATGGCTGAGCGTGCCTTAAGTAATGGCTGGGAAGGCGTAATAATAAATGGCTGTTGCCGAGATATAGAAATACTTGCCACGATGAACTTACCTGTTATGGCGCTAGGCTCTACACCGCGTAGTACCTTAAAGCGCGGCTTTGGTGATAAAAACCAAGCTATTACCATGCTTAGCACCACCATAGAACCTAACGATTGGGTTTACGCCGATATTAATGGTTTAGTCATCAGTAAAACGCCCCTTATTTAGCACTCAAAATCATATAAATAAAGACCAACTTGGTGCGCCTGCGCACCAAATTGGTTTGTTTTAACTCATTTTAGTGTCACTATTTTTATAGCCCACATTTATAAATCTCATACAACCCATTAAAACCTGACCAATTGGACAGGATTTTAATTTATGGCATTCCTCTTGCTTAGTCTAAGCACTATAAAATCAAAACTACCGATTGAAAAGCACAGCTGTAACAATTGCATTAAATTAGTGATCTATTATAACGCGAAGAAAATAGCGCTATGAGTGCGCTATTTAATTCGATAGAATGATCATGCTTTTAATAAAACTGGTATTAAAATAATAATAACCAGCCCGCTTTTTAATCACTCTTAACTTAATAAGTAAGTACTTGGTCAGTTTTATAATAATGAGCTGCAAATGAGTGATAAAAAAAACAACAAAGGTATATTTTGCAATCACGGTCCTACCCTGTGGCAAACAAACTACTCTGGAGTGCTTGCAAACAATCGCTTAGCTGTAAAAGATGTATTTGCAGTAAAGGGCGAGCGTAACAGCGCAGGCAACCCAAACTGGTTTAAAACAGCTAAACCGGCTCAAAATACGGCAAGCTTGGTTAATAAGCTCATGACCGCTGGTTGTAACTTTATAGGCTTTACCCATACTGACGAACTGGCTTATAGCTTAGAGGGTAATAATATACATTATGGCGCTGCGCAAAATCCTAAATTAAAAGGGCATGCTTGCGGTGGTTCGAGTATGGGGTCTGCTGCTGCAGTTGCTGCTAACTTAGCTGATATTGGCTTAGGCACCGACACCGGCGGCTCAATTAGAATACCCGCCAGCTATTGTGGTTTATATGGCATAAGGCCAAGCCATAACGTGATTGAAAAAGACGGCCTAATACCGTTGGCTCCCCCTTTTGATACCATAGGTTGGCTTACCCAAAGCGCCGAGCTATTAAGCAGCGTTGGCGATATATTATTACCACAACAAGCTATTAATAAAGTAAATACGCTGGTTATTTGCGAAGCACTATTTGAACTCGTTGACCCTGTTTTACAAGCCCCACTTAAACAATTGCTTGAAAAAACCAAGCCTAATTTTAAGCACCATAAAGAATTTGAACTACCTAACAGCAACTTATTAAATGAACTTGCTGATAGTTTTAGAGTACTGCAAGGGCGAGCAATCGCAAAAACGCATAAAGATTGGCTTCAATTGCCGGGGCAACTTCCCCAGTTTGCTCCAGCAATTGCGGCACGTTTTAATATGGCGCTTGCCCTAACTGATCAAGAAGAACAAGAAGCACTAAAAGTACAAACCCAATGGCAAACACTAATAGCTAAAAACCTAAATACAAACAGCTGTTTATTTTTGCCAACCACCCCCACAACCGCACCTAAATTAGGCGCCGACACAAGCGCCTTACGCATGCAAATTATTACGCTTTCGGCAATTGCAGGGCTTAGTGGCTCAGCGCAAGTGCATTTACCGCTGGCTGATTTAGCAAATGATCATCCGTATGGTTTTTCATTAATGATGAGCCACGGTAACGATAAAAGCCTACTTGCTTGCGTTAAGCACCTAGCTGCACACTTTAAACAGGACACACCGGCATGACCACACACAACATTGCATTTACCGCGTCTCATTTTTCGGCCACTGAGGCGGGTATAAATATACTAAAACAAGGCGGTACAGCTACCGAGGCTATGGTAGCGGCTGCCGCTGCGATTAGCGTTGTATATCCACATATGAACTCAATTGGTGGCGACAGCTTTTGGCTTATCGATAACCCAAGCCAAAAAACGCCTACCGCTATTGACGCCTGCGGCCGCGCAGCAACTAATACAACGGCGTATAACTCGCTCACGCAAATACCAGAGCGCGGCGGATTAAGCGCACTAACTCAAGCGGGTACAATTCGCGGTTGGCAAAAGGCGCTTGAACTAGATGAGCATGCGGCACTACCACTGTCAAAAATTTTAGCACCTGCTATTGAACTTGCTCGCGAGGGTTTTACCGTTACAAAAAGCTTGCAAGCAGGCTGCGAAAAGCTAGCCACTGCTAACAATACCAATGACGCGTTTAAAAACCTCTACATACCCAATGGCAAGCCCTTACAAGCAGGCCAGCATTTTAAAAACCCTAAACTTGCAGCAACGTTTGAATACCTAGCAAAGCATGGTTTAAACGCATTTTATGAAGGCGCACTTGCCAACTCATTTGCCGCCGACTTAGCAAAAGCAGGCAGCTCAATTACCGCAGGTGACATTGCAAATACTAAAGCCGAGGTAGTTACTGCGCTAAATGCAAACCTCAGTGGTATTGATTGCTACAACTTACCCGCGCCAACACAGGGCGTGCATTCACTACAAATAATTGGTGCCGTAAATAAGTTAAAGCATTTAGCTAAAACCGATGCCGACTGGACGCACTTAATTGTTGAGGCAACTAAACAAAGCTTTACCCATCGCCCTACCCTTTGGGCTGACCCTGATGTGTTAGGGGATGATTATAAAAACGCACTAACCGATAATCGCTTAAGCGAACTTGCTAACAATATTGATATGAGTAAAGCCAAAAAATGGCCATTTAACGCAGAGCCTGGCGATACTGTGTGGATGGCAGCCAGAGATAAAAACGGGCAATTAGTCAGCTTTATTCAAAGTATTTACTGGGAATTTGGCAGCGGAATATTAATGAATGAAGGCGGCTTTGTGTGGAATAACCGTGGTTTAAGCTTTAGTTTAAACAATGAAGATATTGATGCGAGTAACAATATTAACGCCCTTGCTCCTAATAAAAAGCCCGCTCATACACTTAACCCAGCACTGGCAAAGTTTAGCGATGGTCGTCGACTTGCTTACGGTACAATGGGCGGTGAAGGGCAGCCACAAACTCAAGCCGCTGTTTTTGCAGGCTACGCGTGGCGAAATAAATCAATAAAACAAGCAATTAGCGACCCTCGTTGGTTACTTGGACGCACATGGGGCGATACGAGTACAAATTTAAAAATTGAAAAAGAGTTAGTTTTTCATATAGAACATGAATTAAATCAACGTGACCACGATTGGGTAAGCGTTGATAATAATAACGAAATGATGGGGCACGCTGGGGCTATTTTAGATACACCTACAAGCCTTGAAGCTGCAACAGATCCTCGTTCAGATGGACGTGCAACAGTAACTACAGCAGGAACACAATGTCAGAAATAATAAATCAATGGCCAATTATAGTAGCCTTAATAGCAACCGGTATTTTTGCCGGTATTTTAGCAGGACTTTTTGGTGTAGGCGGCGGTATTGTTATCGTCCCTGTGCTGTATTTTTTACTGCAAGGTTTTGGCGTAAGCCCAGAGTCGGCAATGATGATAGCCACCGCTACATCACTTGCAACCATAGTACCTACTTCGCTCTCATCTATTCGCTCGCATCATAGCAAAGGGAATATTGACCTTGCGCTAATAAAATACTGGGCACCATTTATTTTAGTTATAGCCGTTGTAGGCAGCTACTTAGCGCACTCAATACGCGGTAATGCACTGGTACTTATGTTTGCCTGTATTGCTATTTTAGTCAGTTTAAACATGTTATTTAGAGCCGGCGCACCCGCGCTTGTAAAACAACTGCCAGGTAAATTTGGTCAAGGCGTTATGGCTAGTATTGTAGGTGGTTTGTCGGTAATGATTGGCATAGGTGGCGGTACTATTGGCGTACCTATGCTAAACGCATTTAATGTACGCGCCCATGTTGCAGTAGGTACTGCGGCCGTTTTTGGTTTGTTGATTGCGCTACCTGGCGTTATTACCTTATTAAGTATTAGCACAACGCCAACCGATGCTCCCCTAGGTACGTGGGGGTTGGTTAACCTCCCTGCCTTTTTTCTTATTATTCCGCTAACTATTTTATTTGCGCCTATTGGCGTAAAAATTGGTAGCAAGCTGGATCAAAAACAACTAAAACGCGCCTTTGCCGTTGTATTAATGATAACCGGCATTCGCATGCTCATTCAGACTCTGGGAGCCTAAAATATGTTTAATAACACGCAAGTTCAAACCTTAAACCCACCACAGCGTTTATTAATGGGACCAGGCCCAATTAATGCCGACCCTCGTGTTTTACGTGCTATGTCGGCGCAGCTTATAGGCCAATACGACCCAGTAATGACCGGTTTTATGAACGAAACCATGGCACGTTACCGCGAAATTTTTAAAACTAAAAACGAATGGACCATGCTAATAGATGGCACATCGCGCGCAGGGATTGAAGCCGTATTATGCTCAATTTTACGCTCAGGCGATAAAGTACTTGTGCTAATTATGGGGCGCTTTGGCCACCTACTTGCTGAAATAGCAGAACGCGTTGGCGCAAAGGTGCACACAATAGAAGTACCGTGGGGCGAAGTGTTTACGCCAGAGCAAATCGAAAAAGCCATTGTTGATGTAAAACCCCATGTACTTGCTATGGTACAAGGCGATACATCCACCACCATGAACCAACCTCTTGAGCATATTGGCGATATTTGCCAAAAGCACGATGTACTATTTTATTGCGATGCCACCGCCTCTATTGTGGGTAACGAACTTCCTGCCGATGAATGGAAACTCGATGCACTTTCGGTTGGTCTGCAAAAGTGTTTAGGCGGTCCTTCTGGGTCTGCGCCATTAACGCTTAGCGACAAATGCGCCGAGTGGATCCAAAAACGTAAAAAGGTAGAAGCAGGTATTCGCACAGCGGAGCATACCGACGGCACAGAGCCCTTTGTACGCTCAAACTATTTTGATTTAGGCATGATCATGAATTACTGGGGCGAAGAGCGCCTCAACCATCATACCGAAGCCACCAGCATGCTGTACTGCGCCTCAGAATGCGCCCGCATAGTCATTGAAGAAGGCGTGGATAACTGCGTAGCGCGCCACAAATTACATGGCGATGCCATGCTAACAGGCATTCAAGCGCTCGGCTTAAATGTATTTGGTGATTTAACACATAAAATGAACAACGTACTGGGTGTGTATATACCCGAGGGCATTAATGCCGATCACGTACGCGGACAAATGCTAACCGATTTCGGAATAGAAATTGGCACCTCGTTTGGACCATTGCATGGAAAAATTTGGCGTATTGGCACTATGGGCTACAACGCCCGAAAAGATGCTGTATTACAAACACTTGCAAGCTTAGACGCTTGCCTACATGCCAACGGTTACAAAGGCCCTAAAGGCGAAGCCGCCATTGCCGCCCTTGCTCACTATAAATAAAAAAAGGATTTAGCATGACGATTGTAAGCCCACAACACAGCCCTTTATTAGATAAAGAGCTTGCTGATGAATACACAACACGCGCTTTATCTCGCTGTAAAACCCTCAGCGCACTATCGCAAATGCAAGGCGGTATTCACCGCGTGTACTTATCAAAAGAGCACAAAGAGTGTAACGCCGTTACTGTATCGTGGATGGTTGAGGCAGGCATGCAATCGTGGCAAGACGAAGTGGGCAACCTTTGGGGGCGGCTTAAATCATCAAAACCACATGCTAAACGTTTAATTATAGGATCGCACCTCGACACAGTACCAAACGCAGGTGCGTTTGATGGTATTTTAGGTGTACTGCTGGGGATAGAAATTGCAGCGCTTGCACATAAGTTAAAGCTCGACCTGCCCTTTCATTTAGATGTAGTGGGCTTTTGCGATGAAGAAGGCACCCGCTTTGCCACAACTTTAATTGGCTCAAAAGCCCTCGCTAACGAATTTGATCCACAGTGGCTAAACATTAAAGACACAAACGGCATAACTATGCGCCAAGCCATGCTCGACTTTGGCCTAAACCCTAACGACTACGCAAAGGCCGCACTAAACAAAAACGAATTACTAGGTTTCTGGGAAACTCATATTGAACAAGGTCCTGTACTCGAATCGGTTAATCAGGCGTTAGGGGTTGTAACTGCAATCGCAGGAGCAAAACGCGCCATGCTTACCCTAACAGGGCAAAGCGGTCATGCGGGTACAACCCCTATGAATTTACGTCAGGATTCGTTAGCAGGCTGCGCTGAATTAGTAACCGAAATTGAAAAACTAGCAAGTAATGCTAAAAATGGCGAAGTTGCCACCGTAGGGCAAATACAGTCTCGCCCTGGGGCTACAAACGTGATTGCAGGTAAAACGACCATTAGCCTAGACGCACGTGCACAAAGCGACACCGATCTCGCTAACTTACTAAGCGCCATACAAAGCAGCGCACAATCTATAGCAAGCAAACGCAATTTAACGCTTGATTGGCAATGGACGCATGCCGCCGATGCCGTAGCGTGCGACACTAAAATTCAGCATTTGTTTTCAAGCGCATGTAAACTCAATAACCAAGCATCGCCTTCACTTGCCTCAGGCGCAGGGCACGATGCAATGGCAATCGCTCCAATTTGCCCCGTGGGCATGTTGTTTATACGCAGCCCTGGCGGTATAAGCCATCACCCAGCAGAAGCGGTTATCGACAGCGATGTAACAAAGGCACTCAGTGTAATGTACAGCGCGCTTTTACTTTATGTGAAAGAGTGTGAGTGATTTTAAGGTAATCGAGTAAACCAAGTATATTAACTTGGTATGCTTAGGGGCTTAAACCTCCTCAAAGTCATTTGGAGGTTATTACTGAAGGCAGGTAAATGCAGGAATATACGTTATTTAAAGTAGCTTTATCGGGCTGCCCTTTGCTCTTTTAGGCTAAGGCGTTTATGTGAGCTATATACATGTTGAATGTTTGTACCATTAACCAAATATGCATCCATTTCGACGGTAATTAAACCCGATAATGGCTTGATTTCTAGAACACCCAACTCACCTAAATTTGCAGATAGTAAAGTATTATTCCTAATAGCTAACAAAGTTTTGTCAGTATCTCGTAAGTCACCATTTACATATAATTTAGCACCACTAAACCAAGTGTTAATTATTTTAACTTTGATTGACTTAACAGTAAATTCAAAGGATTTTCTCATCAGATCTCCATACCCAGAAATGTAATTATTATACTTTATGTTCTTATATGTTTGGCGCACAACCATTTTCGTTTAATACCCGCTTAGTCGATGCTGGGTAATTTTTTAGTGCAGCCAAAGGGCGAATTGGCCGCTGAACCAAATTACCTGAGCAGTTTGGGCACACGTTATTTAATACCGTTTGAGCACAGCCAAAACAAAATGTGCATTCAAATGAACAAATAAAAAGCCTCTGTGGACTGTGCAGGTAGATTCTTATCACAACATTCACAATTAGGTCTTAAATCTAGCATTTAGCGCTCCCTTTTATCCACCCAATGCTGAGTAAATATCTATTACCTTTTATAACTTTTGATACCTGATGCTCACTTACATCAGGGCGGAATAGCTTAACCCGCTTTGTTTCAGATATCGGATTACTGCAAATAAACTCACCACCCAAATCTGCTTCTTTAAGCACTATATTCAATCGATAGTGTTTACCAGATTCAACTTTGTCTGTGTGTGGTGATATTTCACTTCCTTGTGGGAATTTAAGCAAGTAAGTATCAAATTTAATTGGCCACGTAGCACCACAAATCAACATTTTATCGTAGCCTGACTTTTGCCTACCTCGCTCCCAACAAAATAATTTACTCAAAAAAAAACATGCAATCCCTCGAAACAGCTAACAAGCAGCAGGTTAACTCGTTTTTTATTTATTTTTATTGGTAAATAAACCATAGCCGAGTTCATATTTTGGTTCAATCGTTTACTGTATTTTACGTAAAATACAAAAAGTGTTCGGTGTTGTTTAAATTAGTATTTTAGAAGGGAACACTGGTGTTTGAGTGACTTTATTGAGGTACTAAGGGCTTATCTTTCTTAATACATCGCGTTTTGCAGCTTTTCTACATTATGAACAAGGCAATACAGTTGCCGCAGCGTAAAGAAACAGCTAAACAGGACAGCCATTCTAACTTAATGAAAAAACTTAGGCTGGCGTCACTGTTAATTCATCAAAAATTGAACATGTTTTCCAGAGCCGCCTCTAAAGACATGGGCATATGACGTTTATTCATAATTCGGTTGTTAAGCTCTTCTTTAAGTGATTTAACCGTAGTGCAATACTCTAAACGTTTAGCAATTTCATCACATTCATTATTTAGCGCCGCTAAATGGTTTACAAAATTATCTTTAATTTGCGCTTTACTACGACCATTAAACTTACGCCACACAATTGTATATTGGTCATTACTTTCTTTTTGTTGCCGATGCTGTTCATTTAGCTCGATTATTTTATTTTGCAGTAACGGAATTAAGTTTGCTTTGGTTTCTTCGTCAAAATCGACATCGTCGTCAAAATGGCTTATGTAAAGTTGTAATAAAGTAAAACCGTCTTTCTCTTTTCGAGCTTGTACTAACTGTTGCATTAGTTCGTGTTTTTCTGCTTTTTTTGCAAGATCAGATTCTTTATCTGGATGCAACTTAGATGCTAAACGTTTATACATTTTGTTTAGCTGCGAGCCTTTAAATAACGTTTCTAATTTTGAGTTGTTTTTTTGTTGTTTAATTTCATCGCGATCAAATCGCTCGTGTTGGTCAAAAAAGTCATCCCAATCTTCATCTTGTTCATAGTGCATATTATCTGCACTAAACGCTTCATCATCTTTCTCCTCACCAAAACCTTGCTCGTCAAGGTGCTTATAAAGCAATGAAGGATCAGCTGTTATTTCTCTCAGTTCGTCATCTGTTAATTCTAAACCGGGGAAATCTTGCTGTAACATATTACGTAATATGTTTAACTCTGAAGAAGGGATTGTACTAACCGTATCTTGGTTATACTTATTTAGGTAAGATTGAAAAACTTGAGACACTTCCTCAACATTCAACTCGCCAATGAATGGATGTTCTGACAAATAATCTAAATCTTCATTTATCCAATCCACAAGTTCATTACGCTGTTCAATAGTTAAGCTTTTACGTTGGATAAACTTACTAAAATGAATAATTTGTTCTGCAATCATTTGAGCTTGAATTTGCTCATGGTGCTCTACTTGTTCTTGAAATTGAGAAAACAGGATCTGCTTTTTAATATCAAAGTTTGCGTTACGCTTAGTATGTTTTTCAATTCGCTGCCATAAACGCTCTAATTCAGAAGGCGTTTTAGTCGCCGCTTGTTGCTTTACATTTTTTAAAAATGTCATATTAAGTTCCACTAAAATTTATATCCATTACTTTTTATGCACGTAATTTGTATGCTTGAATTATAAATTTAATTAAAGCATACATAAAGCCAAGCATTAAAAAGAACAAGGATAAAAAGCGCCTGAGTTCATTTAAGAACAATATGCTAAACAGTTACTTTAAGGTCTTATTTAATCGTTACCTTTGCATCACTTACCCATGTCTCAGTTATAGCTTCATCATTTTTATCAACTAAATACGCGCGTATGTTCACCGGATTGTTGTTAGCTTGTTTGTAGTCAAACGCTAATCGCCATTGGTTTGTACCAACTACCGGATAAACTCCAATAGGTTCTAGTATTTCACCGTTGCTGGCTTCAACAATCGGCTTTATACCACTTTTGTTATCTAAGCCTTTAAATACTGGACCTTCAAAATCAATCACCATCTTGTTAACGCCTTCAGGAATAGGCTGGCCGGGAATTCCGCCTAAGCCTTGGCGAGTATTTACAACGCTTGCAAGGTTTTTTGATTTTGGATCGAGTGGACGCCATTCAATATCATAAGAAAAGGTAAACTCATCACCTTTGCGCGCCTCTTTTTCGGGCACCCAGTAGGCAACAATATTGTCGAACGTTTCATCTTTTGTAGGAATTTCGATTAACTGTACTGCGCCTTTGCCCCAATCGTCAGTAGGTTTAATCCACGCTGATGAACGCTTATTGTAAAATACGCCGTCGTCCTGGTAGTTATTAAAGTCACGATCTCTTTGGATTAAGCCAAACCCTTTTGGGTTCTCATCAATAAAACTATTGGTCGACACCGACTGAGGATTATTTAATGGGCGCCAAACGTATTGACCCGATCCTGTGTGAATAGCCAGTCCATCACTGTCGTGAATTTCTGGGCGCCAGTCTTTAGCTTCTGTTTTATCTTTTTGTGAGTACCAATACATACTAGTTAGCGGTGCTACACCTAAGCGTTCAACATCGGCGCGCATATACAAATTAGCGCTCACTGAGGTGATATGGCCTTTAGCTTCTTTGTTATCTTTACTTAAACCAAACCGATAAGCACCAGTGATAGAAGGCCCTTCAAGCAATGCCCAAACAGACACACTTTCACCTTTTTTCTCTGCGGGGCCAATCCAAAATGCAGAAAAGCGCGGAAATTCTTCTGGCTGATTCATGCCCGTATTAATTGCAATACCTCGAGCCGACAGTCCATATTGCCCCTCTGGCCCGTCGGTACGAAAATAAGACGCACCTAAAAAAGATATCCAATCTGGTTTCATATCTGGGCGCATTATTCTAAAGCCTGCAAATCCAAACCCTTCTGGGAGATCGTGAGCAGGGCTGTCATCAGGCATATCAAAAACATCATTACTAAAAGGCACATTTTGAACCTGATTTTTATCGTCTCTGATGTAAATACTTACTGGCTCAGGAAAATATCGCCCAGGGTAAAATAATTGTACTGGCGCCTTTTTTCCACTTGGGTATAAGGTTTCATCTTCTTTAAAGCGTATTTTCCAATGTTCGTCATACGTAATTTTATCGATAAGCTCAGGGGCTGGTACTGCAGTTGGCGTATAGGGCTTTTCGGCTGAAGCTTTTGCTAGGGCTTTTAAGTCTTCGAATGAAAACTGCGTTTTATCTACTGCTTCTGTCGCGTAAGACGACATCGAAGTGCTAAAAATAATTGCGATAAATAACTTTAATTTCATAAAAAGAATATCCAATAAATTGAGTCAAATAAAAATGGGAACGCTGCACGAACGTATGTTTAACTTAAAGTTCTGTATGGATATTACGTGACGTAATATGAACTAGCGTTTACTAAAATATTGTTATTTGACTACAGGACCTCCCATAGTTATTTTTTTTAGGTATTGGTTTTAAGGGAAATTGCGAGCGTTTGATGATATCGCTGAAGTGAAAATAAGTGGGATAGCGCAATTTATTATTAGATCGCTGGTATTCAAATTGATAAAGGTTGTATTTAGGTGGTGGAAAACGAAGAGGCTCACCCCTTTTAAAACTTGCAATTAATGGCTGAATTTTACTAGTCGTCCACATCAGGATGTGTTGTTATACGGTTTTTACACTAGGCTCTGTGTGCTCTTTTATTAAATAAGCATACGCTAGTAAATAACTTACTAAATGCCGATATATATCATGATAACGAGGTAACAAATCCCCATCAACTATTGGTAGCTCAATGATATAAACTTTCCCATCAAATATAAATTGTTGAATAAATTTTTCGTGCTCAAGTCGATCATTATTGATACCAGATTGTTTAATAACTTTATTAATAAATGCTTTAGAATCTAATATACAACCTTGCTCATGTACAATTGCATGCCTTAGTTTTTCTACTAATAGAACTGCAATTTTTAGGTGAATATTACACTTATTACTTTTCTCGTTTTCATTTAACAAAGGGTAATTATTACTGAAATATGTTAACGTTGTTTTTAAGTCCCTTGGCGCTGTTTTAGTAGTTAACATTTCATATGAACGCTTAACATAACTTTCGAATTTTTCAAATGCATTCGACAACAGCCAACAGTACTGATTATTTTTTTGTTTAAGAGTTAAACTTTTTAAGTCAGAAAGACTCGTTTTACGAAACGCATATTTTTCTACTTCACCTGAAAAGGGATTATCAAATCCAAAAGCATAACTGCCTACGACAGAATTAGGTGATTTACTCTTTTCAAATTCATCGAGAATATCGAACTCTCGTTTAAATGCAGCATTCGCTACTTGCTGAATTAAATTGATATCTGCTAAGTCTTTTAAAAGATTATTGTAAGATCGTTCTATAGACGCATGATTCATAAGTTTCAGACCGTATAACGAGCCTGTAAATTAACTCGTTTTTTTATTTGTTTTTATTGATAAACAAACCATAGCTGAGTTCCTATTTTGGTTCAATCTTTTACTGTATTTTACGTGGAATATAAAAAGAGTTAGCTGTTGTTTTAATTGGCATTTTGGGAGGTATTACTGGAAATTTAGTATGGTTGTCTTTTTTACTCTTTCTAGAATGGGCTGGATTACCTGTGCGTTATTTATTTTAGGCTAAAGCACCGTTAATTGACCACGATAGTTGGCAACAAGAAACCATAGGAAAGCCTCATAATACCATCATCAGTTCATTGGCATTTAAGTGGATACGAATACTATTTAGGTGCTGGAAAACACACACGCCTTACGACGAATCAACTTACTTAACAGCATTAAAAAGTAAGGGATCACCACTATTAAAATTTGCGGTGAAAAGTGAGCTTTGGTGCTTGCTGTCCACCTCTGGGCGTGCTGTTATGTTTTATGGGAATACAGCCCCATTTTTCATTCCATGATTAGTATTTTTATCATACTTTTTTTCAAGCACTACGTATTTATCAATAATCTTTTTACCAAGACTATTGGCTTTACTTTTTAAACTAGAGCAATTTTTTGCTGCTAAAACTGACAGACGATTTTCAATCTCTTTAGCTGCATTAATACCAAAGTCTTTATGGCCATTTTCGTGAGCAATTAGTGCATTGTAATAATGTGCCCAACGCTTTTTTAGGTTTACCTCTGCACTATTACTATTCTCCCACTTGGGAAGAGTGAAATTAACTTTGACAGTACTTTTAACACTCGTCATAGAGCACAGACCATTACTTTCATTCCAGTTAAAGCGCCAATTAACAAACCAAGAAGTATAAGCATCGTAGGTGTTTCCCGATTGCTTAATAGAGCTTTTAGTATTCATTTCATTTCTTAGCTCATTAGCCGTTGAACCATGTATTGAGTAATACTCAGTATTTATATTTACCTTAGGCGTAGCAAAGGCACTACTTGATACTAAGCAAAACAATATTGAGGTTTTGCTTAGTAATATGAGCTTTTTCATGAAACCTACTCCTTGGTCAGATTTAAAACTAATCTGCTTATTAGACACCACTTTGGGGGGTTATAACACCCCAGAACGGCGTATATTACATTGTTTAATAATTCCACTAAATAACTTTAATGTAAACAAGTGATTAGGCATGTAATAAAAAGGTCTTTGTTATTTTTCACCAAAACGATTTTTAATGATGTTATCGGACAAAATTAAAACAGCTGTTTATTTAAACAGCTGTTTATTTAAACAGCTGGCTCTGTAAGTTAGCTTTATTTATGTAGCTACCTTTTACGACCATAATTAACAAACGTACGGATACTAAGCGCTAGTTAAGGCTTATTGAGGCTTACTTATACTGGTTTAGCATTTTTATACGCTTAATAGTTGGCGTTTAGACTTGTTCGGTGGAAAAACTCGAGTAAAGAACAAAAGAAAGTAATAGGTAAATTTTGGCTTTATGTATTTAGCGTGTATTTAGCGTGTAATTAGCTAAAGCATTGGTTAGATAAGCGAGCCATAAACATATTGATTGATACAGACTCGCTAGAGATATTTATGATAAAAACGAATGAGTGAGGTATTTACTTTACTTCGAAATTCACATGGTCAAAGTATGGGTTTTTCTCATGCGCTTTAAGTACGCTGATTGTAGTTAGCACAATGAGTTTCAACTCGCTATTTACATTAACAACTATGCATTCGTCTCTATTAGCATTGCGTTTTGTGTCAGTTGCTACGCCACATACACCATCACCATTTTTTAATATAAGCTCAATGCTTAAATGGTGCATACAGGCAATTTCGATGTAATCGTATTGGTTGCAACTGATCATGACGTCCTCTTTATTTAGCCGGTTTAAAAACCATTACAAAAGCAATAACAACAAGGTTGGCTATATACCAAAGATCTTTAATTACAAACTGCCCTAAGCGCTCCAATAAAGTGGAAGAACTAAATGCACCGGTTGCAGTAATTAAGAATGTTTGGGTCATCATAAATACGCTTAAACACGCTAAGCCACTTACAATAATTAGCTTTTTATTATTTAAAAATAGCCCTAAGCCCAATAACACAGCAAATAACACATCAAACCCGCCAATCACGTTAGACGCGCCTTGTACGCTAAATACCGTGTATAACCACGACATAAACGGTGAGGTTTCTACTAAACTTACAATGCCTTTTGCTTCAAACTCATAAAACTTCATGCCGCCAATCCACAATAAAACCATGGCAACCGGTATAAAGTTTAAAAGTACGTGTTGTTTGTCGGTAAGTTTGTCTTTATAAAATAAAAACAAATACAAAGGCACTACAGCAAAGTATTTAATTATGCCCTGCCCACTACCAATGATTGGAAAGCCGCCAAGTTGAGCCATCCAACGGTTACTGGCAAACAAGGTAAGTAATGCTACTAAACTTATAATTGCTGCAAGTAAAAGTGCTGGTGTAGGTTTCATTAATTTAAGGCGAGCGAGCACGGTGGCAAACGCTAAAGCAACCATAAATGAGCCACTAATCAAACCTAATGCAGATACAGACATTAGCGAATCAACGCCATAAAAACTAAACGTAGCCGTTAACGTATTAGGGTTTGCTCCTAACGCAAACGATAAGCCAAGTAACAAAAAGCTACTCGCTAATAAAAAAGTAATCACGTTGTTGGTTAATTTTAAGTTCATTGTATTTCCAGGTATTCGTTAAGACTTACAAAGACCTTGCTAGTCGATAAAACAATTCAAGCTAACTCTTAAAAATATAAGAGTTGATTAAGCACAACGTAAGCTCTCATAGGGTAATGTAATCAATCACTTTAGTTTATGATTTATTACCTCTTTATTAATAAAATCAAATAAGTCTAATATTCATATGATGTGCGTCATCTTTTTTATTATTAAATGAAGTAGAATAACGTCGCCTTTTCAATAAACAGAATGCATGTATTTCTAAAACTTAGGGACATTTTTAATGAAGGGTACTGATATTCGAGTTACCTCTGGACTGATTTCTATAGCCATTGTTTTACTACTTTGGTTTGCTGTACCGCCTCCGCAAGGTGTTACCGAAAACGCATGGCATTTGCTCGCTTTATTTATTGGTACTGTAGTTGCCATTATTGGTAAAGCAATGCCAATCGGCGCCATTGCTATTTTAGCTATTACCTCTGTTGCGTTAACTGGCGTAACTAATGACAGCCCATCTGGCGCTATTAAAGATGCATTAAGTGGCTTTTCTAATTCATTAATTTGGTTGATTGGTATTGCTATTATTATTTCTCGGGGTTTAGCTAAAACTGGTTTGGGAAATCGTATTGGCTATAATTTTATTTCTCTTTTTGGTAAAAAAACAGTTGGTATTGGTTACGCACTCGCACTTTCTGAACTTGTTATAGCGCCTGTAACGCCAAGTAATACCGCGCGAGGCGGCGCTATTATTCACCCAATTATGAAGTCGATAGCAACAAGCTTTGGCTCGTCCCCTGAGGAAGGCACCTCTCGTAAAATTGGGCACTACCTTGCTTTAGTGAGCTACCATATAAACCCTATTACATCAGCTATGTTTATTACGGCAACTGCGCCAAACCCGCTAATTGTAAAGCTGATTGCTGATGCTACCGGTGCAAATATTAGTATTACTTGGAGTACGTGGGCACTCGCTGCGCTTGTCCCTGGTTTGCTATGTATTGCCCTTGTGCCTTTGGTTGTTTATGCCATTTACCCACCTGAAGTTAAAAGCACTCCCGACGCTAAAACCTACGCAGAATCTAAATTAACTGAAATGGGCCCAATGAGTTATGGCGAAAAAATAATGGTGGGTGTTTTTGCTATGCTGCTTGTTTTATGGGCCGGCGTACCTGCAATGATTTTAGGGGCTGACTACGCAGTTAACACAACCGCAGTGGCTTTTTTAGGTTTGTCGGTTTTATTAGTGACTGGTGTATTAAGTTGGGACGATGTACTTAAAGAAAAGTCTGCGTGGGATACCGTTGTTTGGTTTTCAGCATTAGTAATGATGGCCACTTTTTTAAATAAACTAGGTTTGGTAACGTGGTTTTCAACACTTGTTGAGAGCAACATTGCGCAACTGGGCTTTGACTGGATTGTATCGGCCATTATATTGGTAGCTGTATATTTTTACGCTCATTACTTTTTTGCCAGTACCACAGCACATATCACTGCTATGTTTGCCGCATTTTACGCCGCAGGTTTAGCGCTTGGCGCTCCGCCTTTATTTTTAGGTTTACTGTTAGCTGGCGCTTCATCACTCATGATGTCGTTAACGCATTACGCAACAGGCACATCACCCATAGTGTTTGGCTCAGGCTATGTATCGTTAAAAGACTGGTGGGTAATGGGCCTTATAATGAGCGTTATTAATTTAAGTGTATGGGGAATTATTGGCGGGCTTTGGTGGAAAGCACTTGGGTATTGGTAGTACTGTAAAGATAGTAATGTCTTTGTTAATTTAACCAGCATGTTTAACTCTATGCGATTGTTTTAGTTGTATCTAATTAAAAGCGCTATAGCCCTAAAAATATAAACATTAGGGCTATTATTAGGAAGCATTAAAACTTTATAAACGACTGGGTTTTACCATTCTTGATGAAGATAATTACGCGTCTCGCATGCAAACGCGGGCTACTCGTATCTAAAATTAGTCGCTTTGATCTCTGAAGTCTTTTTTTCTGAAAATAGTTAAATGCCAACCCCAATGCAAAGAGCCTAATCTTAAAAAAATAGTCGTGAAAAATGAGCCTAAAATACACCAAATGTAATCTACATTAAGGCTAAATAAAGCAGCATAAACTGCACCACCCGCTAAACACGCAGAGGCGTAAGGTTCGCTGCGCATAACAGTTGGTACCTCACGGCAAATTACGTCACGTATTAAACCACCAAATATACCTGTAGTGATACCCATGGTAATTGCGACCACCATACCGGAGCCATTAATGAGTGCTTTTTCTATCCCCATAATATTAAATAGCGCCATACCCACAGCGTCTACCAATAAAAAGTAGTAGTTATTAACGCGCGGTAAATATCGAATAAAGGCAATTGTTGCTATAACGGCCCCATAGGTTGAATATAAATACTCTGGGGTTGCAATCCAAAATACCGGTTTGTTTAAAAGTATATCTCTGAGGGTACCGCCCCCTAGTGCAGTAACGGTTGCAACCACTACGACGCCAAAGCCACTAATGTTTTTTTCATACCCAAGCAATGCCCCTGCAACAGCAAAAAATGCAACACCGAGTAACCCTAGTACCATAAAGTATTCAGCAGTCATGGTAATTCCTTTTTAAAGTTTATTAGGAGTTGTATCAACTTACGTGCCAAAAAACTGAGTAAATATAAATAAACCCACAATTTAAGTAACTGAAATTTATAAGCTTATTTCATTTATTAAAAAACGTTAGCTATGTGATATTTAGTGAAGGATTAACAAGAGTAATTATTTTAATTATGGATAGTTTTTACACGTTAAAGTACAGAGAGGTTTTGTTACAGAGTTGCAGTCGAGCACTTTTTAAAATTTAAGCAAAAATTAAATGAGCAATAAAGCTATTACCAATATCACAAAAATAATAGGCAATATTGTATGTTGCCAGTTTTGCTCTTTATTTTGATTATAGAGTGTTTGCATTGAGCTTTTATCATTGTTAGTAAAACTATGCTGGCACTGCTTACAGCTTTGGGCTTTTATGCTCACCCAAGTACCACATTTAATACATGCGTAACGCCTTGCCAGTTTATCAAACTCGTTTGTTTTTATAAACATTCTCATTTATCACCTCATTGATTTTCGCTGCGGTAAGAAAACCAATGAATAATATATGTTGAGTAACAAATTAAAGAAGCCGCTAGTGCTAAAATTAGCTGTGTGTTGTTTTTCATAATCATCCTTGGTTACTAGTCAAAAAAAATCGGTAAGGTTTTTTAAATTATATTAACAATTTAGTGAAATACGCCATTTTGTAACTTTTGCTAATCAAACTTAAATCCGGGTAATTTTTTTTGCCTAGGCAAAGCTGCCATAATTAATATCCTGATTAATCTACATAACTCACTTTTGTTCCCGCTAAATGATCATGTAAACATCGTTTATCTTTTCCAAATATAAATAATGGATTAACAAAACCAGCTATAAACTGACCTACCGAAGGGACAAGTGATAATAGTTGCATACAAAGCATGCGTTTAAAGTAAATTGTAGTAAAGCTTGCTTGTGTACCATCTAAATTTTCAATACAGATAGACATTAAAGATTTACCAATTGTTTGTCCGCGTTGGTACATAAGGTAACCATGAAGCACTAACGTGCTTAATATGCCATAACCTAGCAAACTTGCAGATAAAGTAAGCGTTGGTTGGCTTAAATTATCAAACCCTACGAGTATGAATACAGGTATAAAACAAACAACACCTAAAACGCCATCAACAATAGCAGCCACTAGCCTATCTGAGCGCGTTGCTTTTTCTCCTGCTACTTTTGATACAATATTTTCAGATGGGTTCTGTGCTTCTCGCGTTTCAATTAAGTCGTCTATTTCTTTTGCTCGTTCTGGGTAGGCTTCGCGATCTATAGCTCTCGCTGATGAGTAAAGCTCATCTAAAGTGTAGGTAGAAAAATCAATTTTAGAGTCCATAAAAGCTAAGTCCGTATCTTCTTTTTATCGTAATTTAACATAATTAATTTAGATTATTCAAATGTTTATGTGTTTTTAATAACATACCATAACGTGTTGGCGTTTTTACAATTCGATCCGCAAGCATGCTCCTAAATCGCGCGTATCAGCAAGTTCTTTTATATTCATTATAAAAAACATGTCCCCTTGGTCAGGTTTAACCACACCATAAAGCATTTTCATTAATGTGTTTTTACCAGCACCATTTTCACCTTTGGATCCACATATTAAAAGCATTCACTTTACCGAGCTTTATTTTTAAGGCTACGCCGTTATTACCTACACCTCCACAATTTTGCCGCTCTGAACCACTAACTGACCAAGCGGTCAACAATGGCATAGTAACTGCAATAAGCTAATTAAAGATTAAAAAGTATTTTTGTTACCCGTGCGCAAACAACAAGAAAAAACATACGCCAAGCCTTTATGTATCAGGGCTTTATAAAAATTAAGGGGGTCTGTGTGATTCAATTTTTATTAAATAACACACCAATTGAAGTACAAGAATGCTCGCCAAGTCTCACCATTTTGGACTGGCTTCGCACCAAAAAAGGGAAAGTGGGCACCAAAGAAGGCTGTGCAACTGGCGACTGTGGCGCGTGCACAATTTTAGTGGGTGAAGAGCGTATAAATGCAAACGGGGAAGCTAGTTGGCAATACAAAACAATGAACAGCTGTTTATTGTTATTAGGTAATGCGCATGCAAAACATATAGTAACGGTAGAAGCTGTGACTACTGGTTTATACCCAAACTTAACCGATTTACACCCCGTACAACGTGCACTGGTGGAGTGTCATGGTTCGCAATGTGGTTTTTGTACGCCCGGTATAATAATGAGTTTGTTGGCTCTTTATATTAATGAGCCAACGTACCCTGGTAAAAAAGCGGTTATTCATGCACTTGGCGGTAACTTATGCCGTTGTACAGGTTATAGCCCTATATTACTTGCAGCCGAAAAAGCCTATAGCTATGAACGTAAAGCTGAACCGTACTCAGCAATGGCCGCTCAATTTAAAGCATCACTTAATACGCAATATGATGACGATATTCCATTTTTAAAAAATGGTCCTCGCAAATTTTACTTACCACAAACGGCCCAGCAACTTGTTGAGCTAAAAGCGCTTTATCCTTATGCATATTTAGTTGCTGGTGGCACCGACTTTGCCATTGAGCTTAGCCAAAACATGCTCTTACCAGATGTAATTATCTCCCTTAGCCAAGTAAAGGATCTTTGCACCTTGGCAGATAATAACGGTGAGTTACACATAGGTGCAGCGCTACCTTATAGCCAATTTGTTGAGGCATTTTATAACCATTACCCAGAGTCAAAAGAGCTATTTGAACGCTTAGGATCAAGCCAAGTACGTAACAGCGGCACACTAGGTGGCAGCATAGGGAATGCCTCTCCGATTGGCGATCCCGCTCCCCTTTTAATCGCTCTTAATGCATCAATGGATTTATTAAGCAGCGCTGGTACGCGCACTATTAAAGTTGCCGACTACTTTATTGATTATAAAAAAACAGTTCTTAAAAGCGATGAAGTAATTAGTAAGTTCACCATCCCAAAGCGCCCAGAGTCACTAAAACTGGCGTGTCATAAAATATCAAAACGCTTTGAAGACGATATATCTACCGTGTGTTTGGTGCTTGCTATAGAGCATTCACAAAACATGATTACTCAAGCCCACTGCGCTATGGGCGGTATGGCTGCTATTCCTAAACGCGCACATCATATTGAGCAAAAGCTGATATCTCAATCATTACAAGTAAGTAGTTTTATAGACGCAGCAACGGCTATTAACGATGACTTTACGCCCATGAGCGATGTAAGAAGCAGTGCGCATTACCGCACCACGGTAAGCAAAAACTTATTACAACGCATTGGTATTGAGTTTTGTGAGCCGCAAGCACGCAACAATAACAACATTGCCATTACGAGGATCTCACATGCGTCACTTTGAAATGGATAAACTAAAAGCCCAAGGTGGTAGCGTTGGGCAATCTAAATATCACGAAAGCGCTATTAAACAAGTTTGTGGCAGTGCAAATTTTGCCGACGATAACCCGGAGCCATACGGCTGCCTACATGCTTACCCAGTGCTCGCCCCTGTTACAAGCGGCTTTATTAAATCAATAGATACAAGTCACGCACTGGCAGTTGAAGGCGTTAAACGTATTTTATCGGCTGATGATGTTCCGGGTAAATTAGATATTGGCCCGGTATTTCCAGGTGACGTATTACTCACTAGTCATGAAATTCAATACCACGGACAACCTGTATTAATTGTCGTTGCCGACACCTATGAAATAGCGCGCCGCGCTGCACGTTTAGTGGTTATAGAGTGCGAGCAAACTACACCCATACTTGATATTAAAGAAGCCATTAGCAAAGAGCATTGGGTGAGGCCGCCCCATTCACTTAACCGTGGTAACAGCGAACACGCCATTAATAACGCAGCCCACCAGCTTAAAGGCGAAATAAACATAGGCGGGCAAGAACACTTTTACCTTGAGGGGCAAATAGCGCTGGCGCAACCTGATAACGACGGGGGCATTCATGTTCAGTGCTCTACGCAACACCCTACTGAGGTTCAACACTTAGTTGCTAAAATTTTAAAAAAGCCATTTAGCTTTGTAAACGTAGAAACCCGCCGTATGGGCGGTGCTTTTGGCGGCAAAGAAACCCAAGGCGCACCATGGGCATGCCTTGCAGCTCTTGCGGTTTACCACCTTGGCTGCGCAGTAAAAATGCGCCTAGCCCGCAGCGACGATTTTAAATTAACCGGTAAGCGCCACCCTTTTTATAATCACTATCATGTCGGTTTTGACGAAAATGGCTTAATAGAAGGTGCCGACATTACCGTAAATGGGTTTTGTGGCTACTCGCCAGATTTATCAGATGCAATTGTAGACCGTGCCATGTTTCATGCCGATAACGCCTACTACTACCCAGCCGCCACAATTAAAGGTAATCGCTGTAAAGTAAATACCGTAAGCCATACCGCATTTAGAGGATTTGGTGGCCCGCAAGGAATGATTATGGGCGAGCTAATAATGGACGATATAGCCGCCAAATTAGGTAAAGATCCGCTTGAGATCCGAAAACTTAATTTATATAAAAAAGGCCGCGATACCACGCCGTATCATCAAACCGTAGAGCAACATATTTTAATAGATATGATTGCTCAGCTTGAGGAGTCGGGTGACTACTGGGCACGTAAAGAGGCTATTAAAGCATTTAACGTATCGTCACCTATTATAAAAAAAGGCCTTGCGATGACGCCGGTTAAATACGGTATTTCGTTTACGGTACAACATTTAAACCAAGCCGGTGCATTAGTGCATGTATATAGCGATGGCTCTATACATTTAAACCATGGCGGCACCGAAATGGGCCAGGGGTTAAACACCAAAATTGCGCAAATTGTAGCCCATGGCTTTGGGGTCGATTTTGACGCGGTAAGTATTAGCGCTACCCGTACCGACAAAGTGCCAAATACCTCGCCAACAGCGGCCTCAAGCGGTACCGACTTAAACGGTATGGCGGCGCTAAATGCAGTAAACACAATAAAAGAGCGCTTAATTGATTTTATTACCGAGCACTTTGAAGTAGACAGCAACACTGTTGTATTTAAAGATAACCTCATTACTTTTAGTAAAGGGGAAATTAGCTTTAGCGAACTTGCAAATCTTGCTTACATGAATCGTATATCGCTTTCATCTACCGGTTATTACGCCACACCAAAAATTCATTACGATAGAGCCAAAGGCGAAGGCCGTCCGTTTTTTTACTACGCTCACGGCGTAGCACTCAGCGAAGTAGAAGTAGATACCCTAACTGGCGAAAACACGGTAACTCGCGTTGATATACTGCACGATGTAGGCAGTTCAATTAATCCAGCTCTTGATATAGGCCAAATTGAAGGCGCCTTTGTGCAGGGTATGGGCTGGCTAACAACCGAAGACTTACAATGGAATGATAAAGGCCAGCTTGCAAGCTTTGGCCCAGCCAACTACAAAATACCAGCCATTGGCGATACCCCTGCCGAATTTAACGTCAATCTTTATAACTCAGCAAATCCAGAAACCACCGTGTTTAGATCAAAAGCCGTAGGCGAGCCGCCATTTATGTTGGCCTTTAGTGTATGGAGCGCTATTCGTAATGCAATAAGCAGTGTGGCTGATTACAAATACACCGCCCCACTGGATACACCCGCAACCCCTGAGCGTGTATTAAATGCAATTGAGCAAACCGCTAGCTGGTTTAAGGAGCATCAACATGACTAATTTAAATGAGTCGTTTCAGGGTTTTCATACGCAAAACTGGGCGCAGGCTATAAACGAGCACGAACAAAGCGGCACTAATTATGTAATTGCCACGGTACTTGGCACAAATGGCTCAACCCCTCGCGGCACAGGCTCTAAAATGGTAATAAGCGGCGAGCATATTTACGACACTCTTGGCGGTGGCCACCTTGAATACGTAGTAATAGAAAAAGCCCGCGAACTACTTGCCAAAGGCGAAGCCGCCCAAGTAATTGAGCAATTTAACCTAGGTGCAAATTTAGGCCAGTGCTGCGGCGGGGCTGCCACCGTTATGCTTGAATGCATGCAATGCGAGCGCTTTACTTTAGATATTTACGGCGCAGGCCACGTAGCACAAGCGCTTATTGGTATATTGGCACAACTGCCTATTCGCATACGCTGGATAGATAGCCGCGCAGATGTATTCCCACAGGCTATGCCAACTAATGTAGTAAAAGTGGTTGATGAAGAGCCAACAGAACAAGTAAAGCGTGCGCCTAAAGCTAATAACTACTTAATATTGACCCATAACCACCAGCTCGACTTTGCACTCACCCAAGCCATTATTAAACGCGCTGATGCCAATTGGCTGGGCGTTATTGGCTCTGACACTAAAGCAAAACGTTTTAAACAACGCCTAGCCCATCGCGATTTTACAGCCGATCAAATACAACAAATGACCTGCCCTGTTGGGCTTAAAAATATTACGGGCAAATTACCAATGGAAGTGGCTATTTCGATTAGTGGACAGCTAATTGCCCTTTATCAGGCTATGCAAACCCAAGCGCCAAAACGCCAAGGCTTGCAGTGGCGCACACTAAAAAATGCCTTAATTAGCACCACGCAGGAGGAAGTAGGCGCATGAGTAGCTTACAAATAAATACGCTAAATGATGCACAAGCAAAACAAGCACTTGAGCATTGCTGCGCGGCCCCTAACTGGGTGGCAGCCATGGTAAAAGCAATGCCATTTAAAAGTGCTCAACAGCTGTTTGAATGCGCAAAAAGCATATGGGATAGCCTTGACGAGAGCGACTATTTAGCTGCCTTTGAAGGCCACCCGCAAATAGGTGACTTATCAACCCTTAGCAAAAAATACGCTGCTACCGCACAAAAAGCGGGGCATGAGCAATCGGGTATGAGCAAAGCAAACGAAGCCGTACTTACCAAAATGATCGTTCTTAATAAAGAGTACCTGAGCAAGTTTGGCTTTATTTTTATTGTGTGCGCCACCGGTAAAACGGCCGAACAAATGCTTGAACTCATAGAGCAGCGCATACACAACACCCGCAGTACAGAGCTAAATATAGCCGCGGGCGAACAAGCCAAAATAACAAAAATAAGATTGGAGTCATTGCTATGAATAAAAGTATGAGCAAAAGCCCTATAACCACCCATATACTTGATACCAGCACCGGAAAACCAGCAGCAAACGTTGCTGTTAAGCTATTTAAACTTACAAATAACGAATGGGTACAACTAACCCAAGGCAAAACCGATTCCGATGGGCGAATTACCGACTGGCTAAATACAGAAGTAGAATTTGCAACCTATAAGCTAGTCTTTGATTTAGATAGTTATTACCAAAACCAACCTACCCCTGCGTTTTACCCAGAGGCACAAATAACGTTTAGATTACAAGATACTAAACATCATCATATCCCATTGTTGCTTAGCCCGTTTGGCTACTCTACATACAGAGGTAGCTAATAATGAGCACGCAAAACAATAATAACTTAACAGTAGTTTGTGCCGATATACTCGACTTTATTGACGACCCTGCCATTGCTGGCGAAAGCGCCCATCGTTTTTTTGAAAAAGGCGCATTAGTTATCAAGCACGGCAAAGTAGTTAAACTTGGTTACGAGCAAGACATATTACCTACGCTTGATAAATCAGCGCGTGTTATCCGCCACGATGGCAAACTGGTTATGCCTGGTATGATTGACACCCACATACACTTACCACAAACCGAAATGGTGGGGGCGTACGGCGAGCAACTGCTAAGTTGGCTAACCGAGTATGCGTTTCCGACAGAGAAAAAGTTTACATGTAAGCATTATTCAAAAGAGATCTCTAATCGCTTTTTAGACGAGCTACTGCGCAATGGCACAACCACTGCCCTTGTATTTGGCACTGTGCACCCGCAATCGGTTGATGCGTTTTTTAAAGAATCACAAAAGCGCAATTTACGGATGATTGCCGGTAAAGTAATGATGGACCGTAACTGTCCTGACGACTTATCTGATTGCGCGCAAACAAGCTATGACGAATCCAAAGCCCTAATAGAGAAATGGCACAATGTTGACAGACTAAGCTACGCAGTTACACCGCGTTTTGCCCCTACATCAACCCCTGAGCAATTACAAAAATGCACTCAGTTACTTGAAGAATACCCAGACACCTACCTGCATACACACTTATCTGAAAACAAAGACGAGTGCGAATGGGTAAAAGGGTTATTTCCAGAAGCCGAAGACTACTTAGCCGTGTACGAGCAAGCAAAGATGGTACGCAAACGCTCGGTATTTGCCCATAGTATTCATTTATCTGAGCGCGAGCTTTGCTGCCTTGCAGATAACAATGCGGCTATATCGCACTGCCCTACCTCAAATCTGTTTTTAGGCTCAGGACTTTTAAATTTAAAAGCCTGTGAAGAGCACGGCATAAACGTAGGCATGGGTACCGATGTAGGCGCAGGAACAAGCTTTTCTATGCTACAAACAGGTAACGAAGCTTACAAAATCCAACAGTTACAAGGTCAAAAGTTTTCAGCATTTAAGGGGCTGTATTTAGCAACACTCGGCGGTGCTAGAGCGCTCGATTTAGAAGGGACAATTGGTAATTTTGAAGCCGGCTGTGAAGCCGATTTTATTGTAATGGATTGTTCGGCAACTTCGTTTTTAAAATTTAGAATACAACATGCCAAAACCCTACATGAAAAACTATTTGCAATGATGATGTTAGGCGACGACCGCTGCGTTGAGCAAACCTACATTATGGGTAAAAGTGTGTATAAGCGCGATGATAACAATCAATTTTCAGACACCCGCTCACCGGTATTAGAAAGGCTTAACTGTTATGGAAAACTATTTATTTGAGCTTGCTCATTTAGTACTGCGTTATTTTCATGTTATTGCTGGTATAGCCTGGATTGGCGCTTCATTTTATTTTGCATGGCTTGATAACAACCTACAAACACCACCGCAATGGAAAATAGATAAAGGCATAAAAGGCGATTTATGGGCCGTGCATGGCGGTGGCTTTTACGAAGTGGCTAAGTATCAAAATGGCCCTGAACAAATGCCTCATACCCTGCATTGGTTTAAGTGGGAAGCGTACACAACCTGGATCACCGGTATATTACTATTTAGCTTACTTTATTATGTTGGCGCCGATGTGTACTTAATTGATAACAGTAAAAGTGAGCTAAGTAAATTTGCAGCTATTGGCGCATCCCTTGGTTTTATTGGCTTAGGTTATGGTGTTTATCGTTTATTGTGTAAAACCCCGCTGGTTGAAAACGGCAAAGTGTTTATTGCTGTAGTTATTGGTTTATTAGCTCTGTGGACTTTTGGGGTTGATCAATTATTTAGCGACCGCGCTGTGTATATTCATGTAGGTGCACTTATTGGCACGTGCATGGTGGGTAATGTGTATCACATTATTATGCCAGGGCAGCGCTACATGGTGAGTGAAGTAGAAGCTGGTAGAATCCCTGATTCAGCGCCAGGTTTAAAGGCAAAGCTGTGTTCTATTCATAATAACTACGCCACATTACCTGTAGTATTTATTATGCTTAGCAATCACTTTCCTTACACGTATAGCCACAACTTTGGCTGGCTTATTTTAATTGCGCTGTTTGGTATTGGTATGTGGATACGCCATTACTTTAACTTAAAACATCAAGGCGTTAATAAACCTTCAGTACTTATAAGTGGTATTGCAGCATTTTTTGCTCTTATGTTGGCAATAGCTCCGTGGCCCAGTACACCAACAAATGCAGGCGAAAGCGCGCCTTTACAAGCAAGTATTACCGACGCACAAGCGTGGGATATAATTAGCAAACACTGTACTGGGTGTCACAGCGAAACACCCACCTCTAAGCTTTTTCAAACAGCGCCGCTAGGCTTTAAGCTCGACTCTATTAGTGATGTAAAAAAATCCAGCACGCTTATTCATACTCGCGCGGTTATAACCAAAGATATGCCACTGGCCAATATGACAAAAATGACAGACACAGAGCGCGAAACGCTAGGCGCTTGGCTCACAGCACTTAAAAAGGAGCAATAAAATGAGCGAGCAATTTAAAAACTACCCGCGCGATTTAATTGGTTATGGTCCAGATGTACCCCATGCAAATTGGCCCAATAAAGCACGTATTGCCGTGCAAGTAGTATTAAATTACGAAGAAGGCGGCGAAAACTGCGTGCTGCATGGTGATGCAGCCGCTGAAACGTTTTTATCAGAAATAGTCAGTGCCCCGCATGTTGAAGACCGCCATATAAGCATGGAGTCTATTTACGAATATGGCTCGCGCGCGGGCGTGTGGAGGCTACTGCGTTTATTTAAAAAATACAATATACCGGTCACCATTTTTGCAGTGGCGATGGCCCTTGAGCGCCACCCCGATGTAGCTAAAGCCTTTGTTGAAGCAGGGCACGAGATTGCAAGCCATGGCCTGCGCTGGATTAATTATCAAAATATAGATAAGCAAACCGAGCGCGAGCACATGCAACAAGCCATTGAGATGATTCAAACGCTTACCGGTAAAAAGCCCAAAGGCTGGTATACAGGGCGCACAAGCCCTAACACAGCAGCCCTTGTGGTAGAAAATGGCTCGTTTTTATATGATGCCGACGATTACAGCGACGACCTACCTTTTTACAGTATTAAAGAAGGTAAACCACAGTTAATAGTGCCCTACACGCTTGATGTAAACGACATGCGCTTTGCTGCCGTGCAGGGTTTTAATGCTGGCGATCAGTTTTATAATTATTTAAAAGATGCATTTGATACGCTATACGAGGAAGGCGATCCAGAAGGTGAAAACACCCCAAAAATGATGTCAATAGGTTTGCATTGCCGCTTAATTGGCAGACCCGGAAGAATAAAAGCATTAGCACGGTTTTTAGAATATGCCCGCTCGCATGATCAGGTTTGGTTTGCCACGCGCGAGCAAATAGCCGAGCACTGGCTTAAAACTCATCCGTATAAAAAAGCATAGTTTATATTTTTTAAAAACATAAAAAAGCCCAGCAATGCTGGGCTTAAAGTCACTTTAGGAGTAGTGAAATTTATTCAAAAAACTATTTCCCCATTGGCAGCAAAACAGATATATAGCGCTGCGCCCAATTAGCAAGCTCCACCCTGTTGCGTGAGTTAGTTTTTTTAAACGCACTGTATAAATGTGTTTTTACAGTGTGGTCGCTAATGTTAAGTTTATCAGCGATTGTATTGTTACTTGCACCCTGTGCAATTAAATGAATAACAGATCGGATTAGTAGTTTAGTAATTCTTAAAACCTTAAATATACATTGTCGTAAACTAAGCTTTAGGGGTAATTATTCTATTGTCTCTTTTAATTTATTTAACGCATCAACCGAAAAACCTCGATCATAAAAGTATAAAATTTCGCCGCTGCTATTTATAAGTACCACACGAGAGTTATTTGGGCTTTGATTACCTGTAAACTTTTGAACTGTCTCGCCATCTTTATAAATAGTGATTACCCCACCCCATAATTCTTTAGGGATGCCTTTGCGCATACCGCTGTCTATAAATGTGCTAAACATACGTGGTGCCATGCCGGCAATGGTTGGTAGTTCGTAGGTAGGAAGCGTAACACCTGCCATATCTAAACCAATTAACCAACGGTCTATATCAAACTGGCTGTCTTGCTTGTACCCAATGAGCAGTAGTGTTTTATCTGCTTGAAAATCACTAGGTATAGTTACCAAACTTTGCTCTAAGCTTTCGCCACTAATGCTTGGGAACTGCTTACCTGTTAATTGCTGGTTTGGGTACTGTGTTGTACATGCGCTAAGTAGTAAAAGTGCAAAAGCACTTAATGTTAATTTGATCATAATAAACCTAATATTTATAAATTTCATACCGATACGTTTAGTATGGCAGCTGAGATCTAAAAATGCTGACTAGTTATATAATTTTTAAATTTAGACGCAGTCATGGGCTTACCGTACTTCCAGCCTTGTCCGTAATGCACACCCGCTGTTTTTAAAATGGCTTCTTGCTCAGTGGTTTCAATTCCTTCTGCTACACAGGTATAATTAAACTTATGCACAAGTTCCATAATATTCGGGATCATAGAGGCTTTTAAGCCCTCAGTTGTTATATCTTGAACAAACGTACGATCAATTTTAAGTTGATGAAAGCTCAAATTTTGTAAATTTCTTAAATTCGAATAACCCGTACCAAAGTCATCTAATGATAAGTTAAATCCCGATTCAACCAAGGTTCTAAAATGAGCATGCGCGATGCTTGTATCAAGGTATTCGTCTTCAGTTATCTCTAAACAAATAATAAAGCGTGAATTGGTAAGCTCTGTAATTTGTGGCAGCAACGACACGTTACCCAGCTCTACATCACACGGAAATATATTAAGCGACACTTTGAAGCCTTCAGGCAATACCTCTATAGAGGTTAGCTCTTTGATTGTAGTGGCAATCATGGCCTCAGTAAAAGTCCAGGTTAAATTGTTTTTTCTAATAACCGGAATAAACTCATCTGGAAATAAAACACCGTACTTATCTTCAAAACGTGCAAGTACCTCGCAACCAATCAGCTTGCCACTTTGCAAACAAATAATAGGCTGGTAAGTCCAATAAAATGATCCCTTTTTGAGTCCTTTACGAATACGCTGATTAATAGAGCGACGTGCAGCAATTCTTGCATCAACTATTAACGCACTCGATATTCCCGCTAAACAGGTTAAAATTAACGAAATTATTAATAAGTGGTTATTAGAAAAAAACAGACTCCAAGGTAAGTGCACTACCACACAATATTGACTACTTGTAGAACTGCAAACTAAATTAGTTTCGTAAGGAAAGAAAACATTGTTTTTTACTTGAAGGTAGAGATCCTCTTTACCTGCTAAATGATGCAAAGTATTTGGTGTTTTATAAACAACTTCCCAATCTGGCACAGTAATGCCAATGTTGGTAAAGGGAGTACTCTGCATAATTAAATTATAGTCCCCTTGTCTGACTATAATTACCTCCATAGGGCGCTCACTAAATAATAATAGATAAAGCTCTGGCTCAAAACGAACCCTCACCTGTTCATCATCTCGAATAAAGTCAGGCTGTTTGTCGTTAATTGGTTTACTTAATAAGCCTGCACCCGTAGTACAAACTAGCTGATTATCTTTAAAAAAACCTATATCAATTACATATTTTGCGTCAAATAAAGCGCGGCGCATCTCAAGAAGAGTTGTGTTGTCACACTGTTTAAACGCAAGCTTATTTAATGGGGTAAGTATTCGACGCCGCTCTGCAATTGCACCTTCTACATGAGTGAGAATATACTCAGCATCTGACTTTGTTTGTGCTGTTAATTGCTGCGCTGCAAAATTAAGTAAAATAATACAGCCAGTTATAAAAACTAACACTCCGGTTAGAACGGCTATAATAGATTTTTGTTGGTACTTTTTCATAGCATCTCGAAGTTGTTAATTTATATCACTACTTTATTAGATGATTGCATAAGTCGCATTAAATTCACACAGATAGATTGTAACTATTCAGCCTCATCTGAAATGAATATATCAGGCAGCTGATTTTTGAATAATAACTCAAGGGCTAGGCTTGCAGATACATATTGTTTTCTGCAAGTCGATAAATAGCTTCTCAG